>JARRLT010000011.1:4226-33235 GCA_037386725.1 Promethearchaeota archaeon | reverse complement strand
AAGATTTTTGTGATGTTATTAAAAGACCTGAAAGGGTAAATAGTGGTATAAAAATTACAACCATAATGATTATCAGAATCAAACTGTATGTAGATCCTATAAATAGATTATAACCATATAAGAAGAGGAAAATTGATGTTAAAATAATTACTAATGAGCAATGGAATAAAAACATAATATTTCTCTTATCTCTTTCTTTCTTATAAAGTGAATACAAATTCATATAAAAAAGATTGATATACTGAGGCTTAAGTTCTTTTTTAATATGAAAATATTCTGAAATATTCATCAATATTAGAGTAAATTGACAATTATATATATCTTACTTTATTATATCTCACCCATAGAAAATATGTCTAATTGACATAGACTAATTAAAATTAAATTAAATTAAAGGAAAAGTAAATTTAAAAAATAAAATAAAAAAAGTACTCTTTAGAACTATTCTCCAGTCAATTCCTTTACTTCTTTTGCACCGTCTTCCATTTCTTCTTTCTGTTGTTTATCTCGGTTCAGAAGTAAATGCTGAAATTCACCGACATGTTCCTTTTCCTCTTTGGCAACAGCAAGAAGCACTTGCTTCAAATTTTTATCTTCTGTCATATCTGCCATTTGTTCATAGAGATTAATGGCGTCTAATTCGGCGAGAATTCCTACTCTTAAAATTTGCTTATCTAAATTACCTTTTTTGATTTTGGAAATATCAATAGGCATATTTGCTAAAGTCAATTTTCATGCACCTTTTTACTTAATTCTTAAATCTGTGTAGGATTAAGTAGAATCACTTAAATAATTGTGGTTTAAAAGTTATGTTTTCTCTTCTAGTTGGATCTATTTAGATTAACTTCTCTAACCTTCTTTATTATATAAACTCAGAGATTTTATCTTATATTCTATAAATTATTAGAAGTAATTTTAAAAATTATTGAATAACTTTTAACATAATCGAAGTCTTACTCAAAAATTTAAAAAATATTTAAAATATAAGAGGTTAAAATCTAAAAATGGATTAT
The DNA here is from genome assembly GCA_037386725.1 of Promethearchaeota archaeon. Taxonomy (GTDB): domain Archaea; phylum Asgardarchaeota; class Lokiarchaeia; order Sigyniarchaeales; family SOKP01; genus JARRLT01. The sequence continues at coordinate 32,222 of JARRLT010000011.1, read as the reverse complement.
AATGAATTATACCAAACTGCCGATTGGAAGAAAGAAAAACATATTCCAGTAATTGATGCGAAAAAAGAGGGAGATAAAGTTACAGTAAAGTTACATGTGGGTAAAGAAGTAAGCCATCCTAATACTACTGAACATCACATAAAATGGATAAAGGCTTTGTTTCTGCCTGACGGTGAAAAATATCCCTATGAAATAGGTAAATGCGAATTTTCAGCTCACGGGGCTTCTACGGAAGGACCAAATACGTCAACAGTCTACTGTGATCCAGAAGCTACTTTAATGTTTAAAACTAAAAAGCTAGGGACACTGATAGCCTTTAGTCATTGCAATAGTTTCTTTTTCTTTTTTTAAGGATAACGATGTTTACTCTTTAAGTACGTTTTGAAAAAACAATTTCAAACAAAAAATAGAATAAATAAAATTTTATAATTTAAATAAAAACTGATTTCGAGTTAAAAGCGATTCCAAACAGCCCGAACTGCTTTTTCAGTCATTTCTATAACAGGTTTCATTCCATCGGCTGAAGTTAATCCAATTGCTGGAGCAATTTTCATAATTGAGATGTGTGAAACAATAACTTTACCCTCATCTTCATACACAACGAAACTGCAAGGAAATAAGAGACCTACATCTTTAGAAACATCTAAAGCTCCTTTTGCGAATTCTGGACCACATGCTAATATGATTGTATATCGAGGATAATCCACACCTAATTTTTTCTTAAAAATTTTATCTATTTCCTTGGTGAGCATATGTGAAAAACCTTCTTCTTGTACGATTGTTTCTACTCGCTTTACAGCCTCATCAAAATCCATATCAAGTTCTTTTTTTAAAAAGTCAACCATAACATATTTCACCTCTTTTTTCTTGTTTTTCAATCAGACAGATCTTCAAGCGCTTCTAATACTTTCTTTGTAAACATTAATGAAGGGCCTCCACCCATCATAACAGCCACTAAGCATGCTTCCATTATTTCTTGTTTGGTCGCGCCGGCGTCAAGAGCATTTTTAACGTGGAATGGTACGCACCATTCACAATGTCTTGAGACGGAGAGCGCAACCCCAATTATCTCTTTCATCTTTCTAGATAACGCTCCATCTTCTTTTGTTTTTGACATAAACTTCTTGAAACCATTCATCGCCTCTGGATTTATTTGACCATATTCTTGAAAGGTTTCTTCTATTTCCTTTAATAAATCTTTTGCGTCTTTCATTTAAATCACTACCTAATATTTTGAATTTTCTTAATTAATTTATAATTAAATTACTTATCTTTAGCAAATTGCCTCGCTTCAATATACAATTTGATTAAGAAAAATTAAAGTTTTTACTTATCAAATAAAAATTTTGCATAAAATAATAAAAAATAGTATAAAAATAAAGATAAGAGAATTTATAGATTATGTGTTTTAATTCCCTCTAACAACTGGATATCCCTTTCTCATCCAATTGGATATTCCTCCTACTAAATTCCTAATATCTGTGAATCCGGCACGTGCAAGTATCTGAGCAGCCATTGCAGACCGAGATCCTACAGCACATAACACGACTATTTCATCAGAAGGATCTACTTTCTCTTTAAGTTTCCCAGGATTCATCATTACATTGTTTAAAGGAAAATTCTCTGCTCCTTTTATATGACCTCCATATCCACCGAATTCTCCTGGCGTTCTTACATCAATGATTAACTTTGGGCTATTTCCATTTCCTAATCTCTTATACAATTCTTCAGGGGTTATGTTTGTTATTGGGGGTGCATTTGGGCCTCGTAATTCCTTTCTAGATTTTTTCTTTACTGGTTTTTCTATCTCTTTTTCTGCCCGTTTTTCCAATAATGCCACCATTTTGCCGCTATTCTTTCCTAAACTAACAAGCTCCACATTTTCATTAAGACTTACATAAGCTTCAACACTTGATTTAAATCCGGGATCAGTAGCGTATACTTTTAATCTTTTGTTTTCGGGCAATTCTTCTAATCCTTTTATTAGTGTATTTAAAGGTCCTGGACATGATAATCCACAAGCATCTAATTCAATTATTCCGTCAGATTCCACTTTTTTCTCTTTTACCATTTCCTCTACAATTTCCTCAGGAGGTCCACAAGATGCTGCTAATTCTTCAATACTGGCTGTAGCCGTCCTATAAAGTTTATATCCGCCAGTTAGGTTGAACACATTCTTATAACCTTTCTTTAGAAGTAATCTTGTTGATAAATAGCCCCGATATCCCACTTCGCAAAATACATAAATATCTTTGTCCTTAGGGACCTCATCTAACCGATCTCTTAATTCTTCATCAGGAATATTCGTTGCGCCTTCAATTGTTCCAATACTGAATTCTTCCTTGGTTCTAACATCTAATAGAAAGCTATTGTTTTTCTTGATATCTTCTAATTCGTCCCAATGCCAAATAGGATGATCGCCTTTTAAAACATTCGATGCTACATATCCCGCCATATTTACTGGATCTTTCGCTGAACCATAAGGAGGAGCATATGTCAATTCTAAATCTTCCAAATCAAATACAGTTCCATTAAAATTCATCACTGTAGCAATAACATCTATTCTCTTATCAGTTCCTGGGCCGCCGAATGCTTGGGCACCTAAAATCTTTCCCGATGGCTTTTCGAAGAGTACTTTTAAAGCAATAGGTGTAGCACCTGGATAATAGCCCGCATGATTATTAGGGTGAACATAGATTTTATCATAAGTAATATCGGATCCTTTTAATTGCTTTTCAGATAACCCAACACTTGCAACGGTCATATCAAAAACCTTAACTACAGATGATCCTAAGGCTCCTTTATATGTACTTTGTCTTCCAGCTATATTATCAGCAGCAATTCGACCTTGTTTGTTTGCGGGACCTGCTAATGCAATTGACGTTGGTTCTTTAGTTATAAAATTCTGAATTTGTACAGCATCTCCGACTGCGTAAATGCTTGGATCAGAAGTTCTCATATGTCCATCAACTAAAATATGTCCTTTTTGTCCGATTTCAAGTCCTGTCGCTTTTGCTAATTGACTTTCTGGCTTGACTCCAATCGAAAGTATGACCATGTCTGTTTCTATTTCTTTCCCGCTTTTTGGGATTACATAATAACAATCTTTATCCTCATCGCAACTGAAGGAATCTACCGGGTCCTTTAATTGAAGACAAACACCATTAAGTATTAATTCTTGGTGAATAAACTGAGCGATCTCTTTATCCATTGAGGGCATAACTTGATCCAACATTTCAACAATCTTAACTCTTAACCCTTGTTCTCGAAGATTTTCAGCCATTTCCAAGCCGATAAACCCGCCTCCAATAATTGTGGCATGTTTAATATTGTTTGATTTCACGAATTTTTTGATTTTTACTGAATCTGGAATCGTACGAAGGGTAAAAACTGGGACCTCTTCTAAACCTTCAAATGGAGGAATAATAGGAGAAGCTCCCGGTGATAAAATTAAATATTCTCTGTCAATGGATACAGCCTCATTATTAACTCGAACATCGATGTTATATCGATCATTAAATCCTTCAGGCGTCATTAACTCTAATTGCTCTCTGTCTTTTATTTCATTTCCTACATAATATGGAAGACCACAATTCGCAAACGAAACATATAAACCCTTTTCAAGTACAATAATTTCATAGTCCTCCTTAAGTCTTCTTAATCGTGCAGCAGCCGTAGCTCCGCCTGCAACACCACCAATAATTACAACTCTTTTCATGTTATATCACACCTAAATAATTTTTTAATTTAATTTGTGAATAAAGAACTTTTGTATTTTATTTTACATTCCACATCATTGTACACTCGCCAACACCGCCCTTCTGAACACCTTCATATCTTAAGTTCCGAAATCCAAATTTATTTCGTACTTTCGATAAAATACCCATCATTACTTGAGGAAACATGCAAGCAGGAGTGCCATAATCATGATATCTAAAGTAAGTATTAGCGAAACACATCTTACAACTGTCTTGGAAAGCAAGAATCTTGCTAACATTCCCCTCTGCATCTCTCCTTACATCTACTCTAGCATGGTCTGTGATAGCCCATTCAGTTTCTAAGAAGTTTTTTAAATGACTTAAAAAATCATCTATTGTTTCAATTCCTTCATCGTTAAATTCTTTTCCTATAGTTCTTCCAATCCTAGTCAATATCTCCGGTTTCTGATCTTCTGGCAACGCTTTTTGAAGCGCATACCATAATTTGAAAAAGGTATTATACGGAACCGTATCAAAACTCGTAGGTAGGGCCTCAACTTCTTTTTCACTTAAAGTTCCCATTTTATATTATCACTTTTTTAAATTGTTTTTTTAACATATTCTTTAATTATGAAAGTTGTGTAACCACTTTTCATACTTTTGAAAATTTATGATATTATTTAAAGATCTTGGTTATGAACTAAATTTCAAAATAAAAAAATTATATCCATGCATTAATCTCCCGTTAAATTTTATTAAACTTTCATAAATCACTATTTTAATAGAATTAAAATAGCAAATTTTTGGTTAAATTACGGAAGATGTTCATCAATTGTGCCCCAAACTATATAAATCCCATAAGAAACCACCGGAAGAATAAAACCGACTAACATTGCCACCGGAATTATCCACCACAACGCCAACGTAGTGGTATCTAACATACAACCCTCAAAAAAATAATAAAGATAATAAAGCAAAGGAAATAGGTTAAAATCTTAGACCGTATTATTCCTTCAATAGCTTACATAACATTTATAATCAAAGTCATAGAAAGATACAAATTAATAATTTATATATCTTATTTATTTAAAGAAGTAATTTCATTTTCAATCTTCAAATGAGACCTTTTCAGCGGAATATTGAACCCAAGGTCACTCCTTTTTCATGATATGAGATGGGATTTCATTCCTTTGCCTTCAAAAAGAGACGCATTCATAGGACCCGAGGACCTTAAAATCATTGATAATGAAGATAAATATCGTGATTATTTAAAAGCTCTAAAGGTATTACAAGAGATATTAGAAAGACTCTCCGAACAACCAATAGTTTAAGATTTATTCTTAATTATTTTTATTTTATTTCTTAATCGTAATGAAGTATCGGTTTTACTTTATCTCTTTTATATCTCAAATAATCTGGTAAGTGAAGTTTGGGCAGCTTTTCTAAATAGAGATCTTCAAGGTATTTTAAATTGGTTATTTCCACAGGAATTGAGGTAATCTCATTCCATCCGATATCTAATTGTTTAAGATTTTTTAATTCTAGAATTACATTAGGGAAATTTCTCAAATTATTTGCCGCAAGGTCGAAAGATTCAAGATTTTTCAAATTCTTAAATGATTCGGGAAGGTTTTGCAATCTATTTCCATTTATATAAAATGATTTTAATACGGTATTACTTCCGAAGGATTCTGGCAATTTTTCAATTTTATTCCCGGCTAAATTAATCGTTTTAACTTTCATATGGCCAAATGAGTCGGGTAATCGGGTTAATTTTTGCTTCGTAATTAGAAATGCGTGTGCCTTTATGTTTCCAATAGATTCTGGAAGGGATTCAAACATACCATCATGGATTGAAATGGAAAGCCTTTCTGAACCCAAATTCCCAAACGATTCGGGCAGTTCCTTTAGTTTTGAATTCTCGATTTTTAAGGTTTGAAGGGATTCAAGATTTCCGAAGGATTCTGGCAATTTTTTTAGTTTAGAATCGTTAATTTCAAGATCTTTCAGCAATTTAAGATTTCCGAGGGATTCTGGCAATTTTTCTACACTCGAATTATAAATCCAAAGCCTTTCCAAATTCCTCAACTTTCCCAGAGATTCGGGTAATTTTTCAAACTGATCAGTCTTGTCAATTACTAAGGATTTAAGATTCTGAAGTTTCCCTAACTCTTCGGGTAAGGAAACAATCTGGGAGGATTCAATATGTAATCTTTTTAATATTTTAAGATTACCGATCGATCGCGGTATGGAGAACAAATTTGGAGCGGTAATGTATAACTCTTCTAAGGATTTGAGAGCCCCGATAGAATCCGGTAATGTAGTTAAATTGGGAAGCGAGATATCAAACCTTTGTAGGTTCTTCAGCATGCCAATCTCTGGAGGAAGGGACTCTAGATGCGTATAATCTTTAATTTTAAGAGTTGTAACCTTTCCATTTTCCACTTGAAAGTCGCCTAATTTAAAATCCTCCCCTAAAACATCTTTCAGCATAACAATGACGTCGTAATCATCCGGATCCTCGATAATTGAAATTTGCTCTTCAAAAGGAACATACTTAAATAAATCCCAATGAAGCAGCATGGATCTAATATCTCTAGTTCCCTTCGCATAACGCTCCATTACTTCTTTACTGTAGGCTTTTCGTGCTTTTGGATCCCCTAATTTCATTAATTTTCGTAATAAGGGGAAGGCTAATTTGGAATCTAAAAGTCGGGTATCATAATCATGTTCGTACCATGCTTGGATATTACTACAATGCGCCCAGAATTCCTCCTCTGGAGAGATGTTTAAGTCCGCGGGAGTAACTTTGCGCTCTAAATCTTTGTTTAAAATTTTTTTGGCATCATCTATAGACTCAATTTCCTTAAGCCGATCATCCTCTTGGGGGTTTACAATCAGTAAATACGTACAAAATCTAAAAGGTTTATTCTTAATATAGATTCTAACTTTATAGGTTTCCTTTCCATAATCAATCTCGTAACCTTCCTCATCCCAACGGCCAAACTCTAGCTTAAGGCTTAGAAGGTCACTTACTTGGAATTCTTTCGGTCCTTTATCCTTTTGAGTTATAGGTTTTGGATCAGATGAATATTTCTTTCTCAATTTTTGAGGAAAATCTTTTCCTAACCTTTGAGTTTTAGCTTTTGGTATAAATGAATACTTCTTTCTTAATTCTTGAGGAAAATCTTTTCCTAACCTTAAAGGTAGATTAGATTCTTTTTTAAAAGACGAACAAGTAACATAAAGATGATCATTTTTTATCTTTAATTTAGTCTCACTATAAACAATATAATCATAGGCTTTACCTATTGCGTCAGCAATATCGTCCATATCTACAGGTTGATCCTCAGGAAGATAATATCGGTATTCTTCCTTTGCCCATTCTTCAGAGTATTCTGTGAGGCTAACTATAATTTCCATAAAACTAATTAATCGGTTGAATTTGATGTGCTGTTTCGATCTTTCAGTTAGAAAATATCGATAAAGATCTTTATACAAACTAAGAAAATAAGGAAAGATTGCAAAAAAATAAAAACTGTTACAATTGTTTTTCTGTAGCATACTTAATAATTTCAAGGCTTTTCTAAGTTCTCGAACTATTTCAATCCTTTCTTTTTCTATAAAGATAGTTTTCATTAATCCTGTCTTAAGAAGACGTCCAGTAGGCCATTCACAAATACTATCAGTCTTTTTTATCAAATTTAAAAAAGATGTTAATTCGCTATGATTGAAGTAAGATCTTACGGGCTCTAAATGATCAGAGAGAATTTTATAATTATAATTCCTTTTTAAAATATAAATCTTAAAAGTGATCAAAATTACAGTTTTAGTTACAGGAGCAAATGGCTTTATAGGTTCAAATGTAGTACGAGAATTACTAAAAAGTAGTGCTGATGTAAGGGTCATGATTAGAAAGAATAGTGATACTCGAAATATCGATGGTTTGAATGTGGAGAAGGTCTATTGCGATATTCGTGACAAGGAAGCTGTAAAAGTAGCACTAAAAGGATGCGATACTCTTTATCATACTGCAGCTTACTTTGCTCATTGGGCGCCAAATAAAGATTTATTCTATGATATTAATGTAAATGGTACTAAAAACCTACTTGAGGAAGCTCTTTCTCAAGGATTGCAAAAAGTGATTTATACTAGCACTTCGAATACAATAGGCTCTCATGGTGCTGGAAATTACGTTGATGAAAATGCTGAATTTAATGGTTATGAAGCAGGAGATCATTACGCAATTTCAAAATACCTAGCTGAAATCGAAGCAAAAAAGCTGTGCGAACAAGGCCTCCCGCTGGTGATAGTCAATCCAACTTTAGTGATTGGGGTAATAGATCGTAAACCAACACCTTCTGGGGCACTAATTGTTGATATTGCAAATAGAGATATGCCGGGTTATATTGAAGGAGCCATTAATGTAATTGATGTTGAAGATGTGGCACGAGGACAGATTTTAGCCGCTCAAAAAGGAAGAATTGGTGAAAGATATCTCTTTGGCAATGAAAATATGTTTGTTGGAGACTTTTTTGAGCTGATTGGAGAAATAGCTGGAGTCAAACCACCAAAACGGAAAATACCATACAAGATAGCAATTTTATTGGGGTACTTATTTCAAGCGGCATCTCGTATTACAAAGAAACCTCCTATAGTTTCTGTGTCTCAAGTACGCTTAGGAAAGATGGGAGAGCATTTTGACTGTTCTAAGGCCATAAACGAATTAGGATTACCACAAACACCCATCAAAAAAACTATCGAGAAGGCAGTAAACTGGTTCAGAGAAAATGGGTATATAAAGTGAACTAAGAAGATATTACTTAAATTATACTTAAAAAATATATTAGAATTTTTAAATCATAAAGATATCTCGATTTTTATGGTATCTGATTGATAAAAAAGAGAAATAAAATTTATTAATTTCTATCTTTCTATGGAACTTACATAAATCACTATAGATTCTGTATTTTAAGAATTTATTGATAATTAATATCTATTAAGCCTATGATCACTTTTTTATTCGTTTTCGAATTATTTTTCTAACTTCATCAGCAAGAATTACTATACTTGATACAAGTATAATAAGTATCCAATCAATAATCGATAAGGCACTTGTACCAAGAGTTGATTGAAAAAATGGTAATACTGTTGCTAGAATTAACAAAATAATTGAAATACAGACTCCATAAAGAATGCTTTTATTACTGAATAATTTTAATCTTAACAACGAGGAAGAATCTGAGCGACAATTGAGAGCGTTAAAGGTTTGGAACATGGCTAATGCAATAAATGCCATAGTTTGCGCTCGGATGAGATCTTGATTCATATACCCATAAATGAATAATGATATCGTACCTAACGCCATAACCGCAGAAATAAATATGATATTTAAAATTAAATTCTTATTCAATATTTTTTCATCAATACTTATTGGAGGGCGATCCATAATATCCTCTTCTTTTGGCTCTTTGGCTAAAGTTATAGTCAAAGATCCATCAGTCACCAGATTGATCCATAGAATCAAAATTGCTGTAAAAATTAAAGGATGATTTATTAAGAAAATAAGAGAAACTAAAACAATAATTATTTCACTAATATTAGTAGTTAGAAGAAATTTTATGATTTTTTTCATATTATCAAAGACAACTCGACCTTCTTCAACTGCATTTACGATACTTGCAAAATTATCATCTGTTAAAATTATATCTGCAGTTTCTTTGGTTACATCTGTTCCAGTAATTCCCATAGCGATCCCTGCATTCGCTTCTTTTAACGCGGGAGCATCATTTACACCATCACCTGTCATTGCAACGATATGCCCCTTTTTTATAAGAGATCGAACAATCTGAAATTTATTTAATGGTGATACTCGAGCAAAAACAACAGTGTCTTCTATTATCTCATCCAATCCCTTTTCTGTTAGTCGGTCTAATTCAAATCCAGATATGATATTATCTTTTTCGTCAAGGAGTCCTATTTCTCTAGCTATTGTTTGCGCTGTAAGTAGATGATCTCCTGTTATCATTTTCACTTTTATCCCCGCTTTCTTGCAGGTTTCAATTGCATTCTTTACTTCTGGTCTTGGAGGATCGAGCATTCCAATGAAACCTACTATTATAAGTTCTGATTTCTCTTTTATTATATTTTCTTTTATAATCTCCAAATTAGAAGAGTCAATTTCTTGATATGCAATAGCAAGAACTCGTAGACCCCTATTGGCAATAGAATTACTTTTTTCAAGAAGATCTTTTTTGAGTCCCTGAGTCAAGGGTTTTATACCATTCTCACTCATGTATTCTTGAGAACGATTTAATATTATTTCTGGAGCACCTTTAACACATACTCTTATTTTGCTATCTGATTCATTATGGAACGTAGCCATGTATTTTTGCTCTGAAGTAAATGGAATTTCATCAATTCGTGGACATTTCTCTTCAATTGCTTCTTTATGAATTCCTGCTTTGTGAGATGCGACAATCAATGAACCTTCAGTAGGATCTCCATAAATCTCCCATTTAAATTCCCCATTTAGTTCATGTTGTCTTAAACGTGCATCATTACATAAAGTAATTATTTCAAGAAGTAATTTTGCTGTATCAATTTCATTTATATTGATCTTTTCTCCATTTATTTCAAAATTCCCTTCTGGGGCAAATCCAACACCAGTAATATTAATATGTTTATTTTCAACTAAGATCTCTCGTGTTGTGATTTGATTTGTAGTTAATGTTCCAGTTTTATCCGTACATATTACGTTTATTGACAATGGCATTTCTTTTCACCATTTTGTTAACCCCAATAGCCAGAGCTATGGAAATTGCTGCTGGTAAGCCTTCTGGTATTGCTGAAACCATAGTAGAGAGTGCAAATAAAAATATTTCATAAAATTCAAACCCACGTACAATACCATAAATAAAAATTATAATACTTACAGCAAGTGCAAGTAACGCTAAAAATATACCAAATTTTGATATCCTTTTTTGAAGGGGGGTTTTAATCTCCTCTGCTTCTTTCAATAGTTGAGCAATCTTACCCATTTCTGTACTCATACCTGTACTAACAACAATTGCCTTTCCCCTTCCTTTAGTTACCACGGTTCCAGAAAATGCGATATTTTTTCTCTCAGCAACTGATAATTCCTTTTTAAGAGTCGTACTACTCTTTATAACAGGCATAGATTCACCTGTTAAAATGGACTCATCTATTTCTAAATTCACAGTTTCATATAATCTTGCATCAGCAGGTATGATATCTCCGGTATCCAGTAATAATATATCCCCTGGAACGATCTCGCTTGTCTTTATTCGTTTTTCAGTACAACCTCCAAAATCAAGACAATCTCTGAGCACTTCTGCCTCCGGAGATGCCATTGACTTCAAAGTTTCAAGAGATTTTTCCGCTTTATATTCTTGAAAGAAGCCTATAAAAGTATTAAAAATAATAACGACCAAAATCACATACGTGCTAATTAATTTATTTGCAATTAAAGAAATTGAATTTTTTCCTGATTCTAATTCATTAGGCCCGTATTCATCTAATCTTTTGCGTGCTTCTTCGTTAGTTAGTCCTGTTATTTTTGTCTTTAAAAATTCTAAGATGTCTCTTTCATCTAAAGCGTACCATGACTGATCTTGAGGTTTATCTCTTATCATGGATATCATAAAATTATATAATTTATCTTGGATATGATAATAAAATTTTAAATGATATTGGTTTATAAAAATTTTATGATAATTTTATATAAAAAATCCTTTTAATTTTATAAATAAATAAAATCTGATTTTTTTCTCTGGTAAAATTTAAATAAATAAAAAAGAGAAATAAAAAATTCTACTTTATTCTTCTAACATGATGACTACATCAACGAAAAGTTCGTATTTTTCGTCTTCATCGAAATCGTGAATAATAACTTTCTCTACATCGTTTGTTCCTTGGATCTCTTGGAGTTCTGATTGTCTCAATACTTTAACATCCGAAAATTTCAACTTTTTCTTAATCTCATTTGACCCCGGAATTGATGTGGAAGATGTAATGACAATGACTCTTCCTGTATGTTCTGTCAACTTAAGGGCAAGTTCTAATGATTTCTCTCCAGAATCGAGTATAAGAACTCTCTTATTTTCAAATTCAGAAAGATCATCCACTTTCTTATAAACTCCCTTTCCTAAAAATTCATCAGCTCCTAGAATTACATTTAAATCGTATGTCTTACAAGCTGCTTCCACTTCCACTTCGACGGGTGCTTCATTTCGATAATTATCAATAGCAGCATGTAATGCATCAGCAGCGAGATTGGAACAATGCATTTTTATAGGTGGTAATCCTTCTAATTCATCTGCCACAGCATTTCTCGTGATTTTGTAGGCTTCATCCAATGTCATCCCCTTTGCCATCTCGGTAACCATAGAGGATGTAGCAACAGCACTTCCGCACCCAAACGTTCGGAACTTTATATCATCAATAATATCTTCTCCTTTTTCATTTTTCTTTACCTTAATAAAGATTTCCATGAGATCTCCGCAAACGGGATTTCCAACTTTCCCATGACCATCAGCATCCTCAATTACACCAACATTTCTCGGATTTCTAAAATGATCCATTACTTTATCTGAATATTGTGTTGATTTCATTTAATTTTTCACCTCTTTATATTGTTTTACTAATTCAGGAGGCGTTAATGGCGATAAAATTCGTAATTGTTTAACCACCGTTGGAAGGACGTCTATAACTTTTTCCACTTCAGATTCTTTGTTGTATCTTCCAAATGAGAATAATAAACTTCCATGAGCTTCTTCATGAAGTAAACCGCAAGAGATTAAGGTGTGTGAAGGTTCCAATGTTTTTGAGGAACACGCAGAACCAGTTGCTGCCGCGATATTTTCATCTTTTAGTTTAAGAATTAGAGATTCCCCTTCAACATACTCGAAACGAAAGTGAGCATTATTTGGAAGTCTTATTTCTGGATGACCGTTCAAGTAAGATTTCGGAATAGTCTCTAAGATCCCTTTTATAAGCTTATCTCTTAATATCTTAAGCCTTGCTGCCTCTGAACTCATTTCTGATTTCATTATTTCTGTTGCTTTACCAAATCCAACAATTCCTTGCATATTATGACTTCCTGATCGTAATCCACGTTCTTGTCCGCCTCCAATAATTACTGGATTTATTCGTTTCCCCTTTTTCAAGTAGAATGCACCTACTCCCCTTGGTCCGTAAATATCGTTTGAAGAAAGAGTGATCATATCTATAGGAACCTTTTGAACGTCAATAGGAATTGAAGACTCGCTAGCAACTGCATCAGTATGAAATAACACTCCCTTATCTTTAGCAATTTCACTAATCTCTTCTATAGGTTGAATCGTACCGACTTCATTACTCGCACTCGAAATTGAAATTAGAATTGTTTCATCTTTAATTAAATTTTTAAGTTTTTCAAGACGAACCATTCCGAAACTATCCACAGGAACTCTATCGACTTTAAAGCCTTCGCGTTCAAGATATTTTGCTAAATTTAAAATTGAAATATGCTCGATTTCGGATATGATTATATGGTTTCCTTTTCTCTTATTTGCAAGTGCGCCTCCAATAAGAGCCATATTATTAGATTCAGTTGCCCCTCCCGTAAATATAATTTCAGAAGGATCTGAAGCATTTACAAACTCAGCTACTTGCTTTCTTGCCTTTTCTAAAGCATCGGTTGCCTTATCTCCAACACCATGCAAGGATGCAGGATTTCCAAACTCTTTATTAAAAAAAGGTAACATCTCATCTAAAACTCGCTCATCGACTGGCTTGGCCGCTTGATTATCCAAATAAACATTCATTTTATATATCTCCTCATAACTATAAACTTATCTAAAAATTTTATTTCTTTTTAAAACCACATTGTTCCATCTGCTTCTAATACAAGATCATTTAATGTGGCTGCTCCTACAATCTTAACACCGGGAATTAAATCCACATTTTCCCATCCAAGCATTCTTTTAGACGCTTCACACACTAAAATTTCAACTCCGCTCTGAAGAGATTTTTCAATCATCTCTTTTACTGATGGGAAATTGCCCAATTTAATTTTTTCCGCTTCCCCTGGTTTTAGTATTTTAAGTCCCGTACCTAAGTAATAGACGATTGCTTTAAGATCCATTGTTTTCGCAGTTTGAGCTAAAACCAAAGGGGAATATTGCTTTGTGGGAGAATCTGTGGTTTGTACATATAAAAGAAATTTTTCTTTCATGTTTAAAACCTTCTTATTTCATTTTTTTAAAGTAGAAAATTAAATCGTTTCCTTCTTTTTCGAAATTTAAGATTTCCGTTTCCGTTCTCTTCGCCCATCGCGTTAAATCCTCTTCAGCGGCGGGATCATCTGCTAACACTTTAAAGCATTGACCCATCTCTAATGTTTCCGATAAATTTCGTACCTCAAATAGTGGTTCAGGGCAAAAAAGACCTCTAGTATCAAGTTCTTTGTCAATTTTTATATTATCTAATTTTTTATCCATCTTAATCAACCTCCTTGATTGTAGATGAAGTTTTTCAACCTCCTAGATTGATTGAAAAACTTGATTGTAGATTATTTGTAATCAATAATTCACTTAAAGAATAGATAAGAAAAATGATAAATTTACGCTTTATAAATTAGTGGCTTAATTTTGTGGCTTAAAAAAGTGACTTAATTTTTTGGGAAGAAATGATTATTAATTATAAATGTTTTAAAAGTAAGAAATGTAAAATAAAATTAAAATTAAAAGGTTAACTTTCAGCCAAATCTTTAATTACTCTTACTCCTTCTACCGCGTCTTCCGCGAATGCATCTGCTCCGAGCTTTTTCGCTAATTCTGCGTTTAAGGGTGCCCCACCGACAATTAACTTTACTTTATCTCGTAAGCCTGCTTCCTTTAGCGCTTTATCTGTAACTTGAATTTGGTCTACAGTCATCGTTAACAAAGTACTTAAAGCTACTACATCTGCATTGCTCTTTCTTACCTCTTCTACTATATCTTTGGGGTCAACATCCATCCCTAAATCATGGATTTCGAAACCTGAACTGAGTAAAAGAGACGCAAGGATATTTTTCCCAATATCGTGATTATCGCCTTTTACTGTTGCTAAAACAATTTTTTTCTTCGCTTCTGTAGTATCTAATTTAGCTAAGGCAGGTTGCAAGACTTCAAAGGCTTCTTTCATCGTTTCACCAGCAAGAACAAGTTCAGTTAGGTAATATTCCTTTTCCTCATATCTCCGACCAACTTCATCCATACCTTTTGTTAGTGCGTCAAGTATTTGGAAAGGATCTGTCTGATCCTCTTCTAGAGCTTCCTTGACAGCTTCTTGAATGTCATCTACTTCCAGTTCGATTATGAGTTCTGTTAATTTTTCTAGTTCCATTCAAAATACCTATTAAATTTATTTATTTACCTATTCGTGGTTAATGAATATTAAGGTTATGGTATGGAAATCTTAAGAATTTTTAGATTTGAAAGGAAAAAATTTTAAAAATAAGGGTCGTAGACTCTAAGATCATAAAGTAATATTCCAAAAAAAGAGAAAGAGTAACGAGAGAATTGAGAAATTGGAATTTTGGGAAAAAATTATTTTATTATGGAAAACAGATGCCCGAGGATTCCTCTTGATATCAAGTATCATATTTACGCTGCTTGCTGCTTTGTTCATGGGTATTTGCGTAAAGAAGATGAAAACTATTTAAAAATAGAGATAAACCCGTAACAGATCTCCTTTTTCTCATTCTATGATATTCCATCATTTGATTATTACTATATACAAGCCAATTTAGAAAAAAATTTATGCCCAGTACGATATTTCTTTAATTTTCTTATATTCTTTAGTGGGTATTTTTAATATTTTGGATTACTATGATTTTTTTGAGGTGAATAATTTGCGTTATGTCATTATAGGCGTCGGATCTGCCGGAACAAACGCCGCGGAGACCATAAGAGCTCACGATAAGGATGGTAAAGTTACCGTGATTTCCGATGAGGGCGTTCCGTATTATGTTCGTGAACATTTAAACAGATTAATTGAAGGATCCGAATCCGAACAGGATTTATTTGAAAAAGGTTATGATTTTTTCAAAACGATTGGTGTAAATTTTATAGGGGATAAAGTTGTACGTGTAGATTCGTCAAAAAAAGCCGTAATTATGGAAAATGGAGTTCAATTACAATATGATAAACTCTTAATTGCGTCAGGCGGAAAACCGATCCCATTAAATGTAAAAGGACGGGAATTGGATGGTATTACAACATTATATTCTCTGAAAGATGCAAAATATATACTTGAGCAGTTACCAAATATAAAAAATATTGTATTTATCGGCGGTGGTTCCATTGCATTGAAAGTTTCACCTATTTTAAAAGAGATGGGAAAAAATATTACAATTGTCGAAAAAATGCCAAGAATTCTCCCAAAAATGCTCGATCGCGATGCATCACTTCTGCTCGAGGAAAAAGTTGAAAATGACGGAATAACTGTCCTTACAAATGAGGAAGTAGTAGAGTTTAGCGGAATGAATAATAGGATCGATCATGTTATACTGAAAAGCGGTATAAAAATTCCTGCTGATCTTGCTATAACTATTATTGGTATCAGACCGAGTGTCGATTTTCTGAAAACTACGGATGTCAAAGTCGATCATGGAATTATTGTTGATTTATTCATGAAAACTAGTGATAATGATATCTATGCTGCCGGCGATGTTGCGCGGGTACCCGATCCAATTGAGAGCTTTAAGGCGTTACCACATCCGGGTTGGGGCGAATCACGGGATGAGGGAAAGAATGCAGGATTAAACATGGCAGGAAAACCTACGAAATATCCGGGAGAAATCAGATTAAACCGGATGAAATTTAAAAAATATGCCTTTATTTCTGGCGGATATTTAGAAAAACAGGATGGAAATGAAATAATCGTTGAAAGCGGAGAGGAATTTTATAAAAAATTTATTTTTGATAGAGAACGACTGGTCGGCGGAATCATACTCATGAAGAATTTTGACAGCAAAAAATGGAAAAAATGGCTTAAAAAACAATTATTTGACGAAAATCCATCATTAGAAAAGAAAGATGCTATAGTTAGAACAAATTTTCATGAATCAATCTCTTAATAGCATTAATCAATGAGAATAAGATTGCTATGATATCAATTCTAAATTTTAACAATTTTCTAGTTAAAGATTTAATAATGGATTTTCCATTTATATTAATCTGAATTCGGTGGTTACGACATAATTCTATAACTATTTTTTATCATATTTTACTTCTATAGGTTCTATATTGGTTTTTTTCTGGAATTCCTTAAACGCATTTGGTACTTGTTCCACTGCTGCTATTAATTTTCCATTTAATGGAAACAATTTAACTTGATTATATTTTACATTTAAGGATTCGATTAAAATTGAAACATTTTTTGTTACATCTCCAAGTGTCAAGTTTAATTTTCCCAAATCGTAAAATAAGAGGGTAGTATCATGCCAAATTGAAAGATTAACTCTTCTAATATTAAAAAAGTTAAGACTATCTTTGGATATGTTTGGTTCATAAAGTTTTAGTTGAAAATTATCATCTAATTTAAAGTATGGTATAGGGTTTTTTCTAGTAAAATCTTGAAATGAATCAGGTATAATTTCAAGAATCATCATGGCATCATCGTTATTAATTGTCATTCTAAACCATTTAGGAGGTATTTTAAATTTTACTAAATATGATATGAATTGTTGGAATATGTAATTCATTGATGAATTTAGGTTATGCTCAATATCAAAAAATAATAATCCTTTTTTCTCCCAGTATGGTACTTCAGATAGTTTGAAGCCATGCTCTTTAACTGAATCAAACGATTCTTTAAAATCTTCGAAAAGAATTTCAATTTTTTCTTTGGCAGAAATGTTATTAAAATCATACCTCAAGGATTTAGCATAGTTGATACACGCCTCTCTGATTTTACCCTCTTCTTGATCTAAGATAGCTTGGCTATAATAATTTTGAGCAGCAAAGTTCATTGTATTTTGAAGATCTTCTCTTCTATGTAATGAATTTAATAAACTCATTTTATTTTCGTAAATTAAATCATACAAAGGGTTTATTTCTAACGCCTGATCATAGTATTGAATGGCTTCATCATATCTTTCAAGACATCGTAATGTATTTCCTAATATTACTAGTGTTTCAAAATTTTCTGGTTCAAATTTTAAGCTTTCTTTAAAATATTTTAGAGCTTGATTAAAGTCTTGAGATCTTTTTAGTAAGCTACCCTTGATGTATAGAAAAAATGGATTTTCACTATGATATTTTAAAGCTTGATCAATTATTTTATTTGCTTCAGAATATTGATTTTCCATTAGATAAAGACATATTAAATTATAATGTGTAGGAAAATGTTTTGGATGCTTTTTTAATGATTTTTTGAAATATTTAATCGCTTCTTGTTTGTCAGTAGCAATTAGTTCATATCCCTGGGCAAATTCTTTGTCTAAACCATCCTTTATTGGATCTAAATCTGGACACATCTATTTTTCACATAATCTGGATTAAATGGATTATGAACTTTAAATATAATTCAGCATATTTAATCTTTTCTAATAATAAAAATGAAAACAAAATAGGAGATCATTTGGAATATTCTTATCTATATAATAACTGTTATAATCATATATTTAATAGACTTAAGAAATGTTCAGAATTTATTAAAGATGAGATTGTGAAAAAAAGTAAATTATTCTAAAAATAATAAACTAAAGGAAGAGAATAGAAGATTCTAATTCATAAAAATGAGATTGAGTCCATTTCCTGAATATTAATAAAATTTCTTCAAGAGTTAAGGTAAAAAATTTTAAAAAGAAAGGTGATAGATTCTAAGATCTTAATGTATTATCCCAAAAAAAGAGAAAGAGTAAAGAGAGAATTGAGAAATCGGAATTTGGGATAAAATTTAGCTTTTACCATTTATTTAATTAGGAAATTAGGGGATATTTTATTTAACTTAATTTCGCAATCCTCTCTATTGATCAGTAAAGAACGAAAGCTTTTTAAATCTTTCTTCTTATTTTATTTTCTTTTTAAATTATGGGTTAACAAGGAATTTTATACTATTCTTGTAAAATTTACCAAAAATTAAAATGATCATCAAATCCTAAACAACTTTTTAATTAAGGTTTTAAGTTTAATAAAATTATAAACATCGTGTCAGATAAAGAGGATGAGAAGAAGTTTAAATTTAAGCAACAAGAGAAATTAGTCGAAGATATAGACTTTCCAGAGGATATTGAGATAGACGAAAAAATTGAAGATATTATTGTAGTTAAAGATGTAACAAAGGATTTTCCCATAGGAGATTTTATCGTTCGAGCAGTTGATAATGTAAGTTTAAATATTAAAGAAAATGAATTTGTTGTAATTAGAGGACCATCTGGTGCCGGAAAAACCACATTATTAAATTTAATTGGTGCGTTAGATAGTCCAGATAAAGGGGAAATTTATTTTTATGGTGTAAAGATTTCTGATTTAAATCAAGAATCCTTAACAATTTTTCGTTTAATGAATTCAGGTTTTATTTTTCAAAATTATAATTTAATTAGTACACTTAGCGCAGAAGAGAACGTTATGTTTCCAGTCAGTTTACGTGGCGAGAATTTAGAAAAACAAAGAGAGATTGCAGTTGAACTCTTAAAAAAGGTAGGTTTAGGTGAGCGGAGAGAACATTTACCATTTCAACTTTCAGCGGGTGAACAGCAAAGAGTTGCAATCGCAAGAGCGTTGGCAAATGATCCTCCTGTAATCTTAGCAGATGAACCCACAGCTAATTTAGATAAGCATACAAGTGAATTCATTAGGGATTTTTTTATTGAACTCAAAGAGGGAGATAAGACAATAATTATTGCTTCCCATGATGATTATCTAATAGATTTAGCAGATAAAGTAATTAATTTTGATGAAGGGAAGATAATTCTCGATAAAATTAGGAATTATTAAAAAATAAAAAGATAAGTTAACGTTATTATGTCGTTTGATTTTGCTATAAAAGATTTAATCCGGAAAAAGGAGCAAACTCTCCCATATTTAATAACCGTAATCTTAGCTGTATCATTACTTGAATTTCTTATTTATGTATCAAATTCCTTAGGATTAAATATGTTTTACCCAATATCATATAATTCTACTAATAGTTTATTCTTCTCAGGTTTGATAAAAATTGTATTTCAAGAATTTCAAACTCTAATCATAGTGTTAGTTTTGATCTTAAGTGTTACTATTATTATTATAGTAGGAACAACCTTTATTAGCAACAGAAAAAGAGATATCTCCATAATGAAAGCTCTAGGTACACTACCTAGAAAGTTATATTCATATTATTTAACGGAAATATATTTATTATTTCTACTTGGATTTGTAATAGGGATGGTATTTGGACTTCTCTTTTTCTCAATTTATTATTTTATTCTTAGTTATATCGGTTATCCTCTTCTCCTTAAAATTGACATATTTTATACTCTTATATTTTTAGGAGTATGTTTACTTGGGATTTTTCTTATCCCTGGGTATAAACTCAGAAAAATCGGAAGAGAAAATGTAAGCGAATTTCAATCTAAAGATATTCCGTTTAACTATGATGCTTCAAAAAATTTTAAATTCATTCCAAAATGGTTGATGCATTTAGGGTTCACTTTTAAGCTCTCAATCATGGGGATAATTAGAAAGAAAGGAGAATTTAAGAGATATTTCATCACATTCTTTATTCTCTCACTTGTATTATTTTCATTTGGATTGGGAATTTTGGTAGTGAGAGCTTCTTCAGTATCTTGGGTTGAAAGATCCCAAGGCAATAATATAATCGCTATTGGCAACAAAGATGTGCTTAATAGTTATGAGAAAATGTATAACATGTTTTCAGACTCAAACATTTTTGTTGATAAAAATAATATCAATTTCCTTAATCCAGATTATTTGTTTAATTCTACTGATTTAAGTCAATTAAGTTCTCTTCAAGGAATTGATAAAATTGATCCAAGACTCATTTCATTTTGCAATGTAAAAGAAATTAGTGGAACACTTATTCAAAACGAGGGATATAAGATCGTAGGACAATCTAGAACTGGAAATTATCCAATAATGGGGGTAAATCAAAGTGATTTGATTCAATCATTTGAAACTGAGGGAAATTTTTCCTTAAATTCGATAAATATGTCTATTGGGGATGGTTTAGCAACCAATTTCTTCGAGAATCCGTTTTATGAAAAACTCCTTTTAACGAACTACCATAGGCGATTTGAAATTTCAAGCGTAGTTATCGATAGTTTTTACAGTGGATATTCCGGATATGTTGATATAAACCAATTTAGATCAATTTTAAACTTAACCTCAAATGAAGTAAATATATTATTGATAAAAGTAGATAGTAAATCTTATCCTGAGATTAAAAATAATTTAACTTCTATAATTGCCTCCAATTTGGGATCAAATTTCACCTTCGTTGAATTAAATCCAGTTTTTGCCGAAAATGTTAATTTTATTAATTCTCTTATGATTTATCCTTACTTATTCTTTTTCCTGCTCTCTTTAGTTATCTTTTCAACATTTTATCATTATCAAAAGGGAGGGATAAACGAAAAAGTCAAAGATTTTCTTATTATGAGATCTATTGGAACAAAAAGAAAAAAGTTAAAGCGAATTCTTTTCTTAGAGGCGTTCTATGCTATTATACCTTCTTGTCTATTGTCGCTTGCTGTTGGAATGATTTTTAATCGTCTATTTTTACTCCAACGTGCCTTAATGCCTCCTCTTTATGTTCCTTATTTAGTAATAACCATAATAACAGTGATTTTTCTTATTATAAATTATTTGAGTGTAATCCCAATAGTTAAAAAGATAGATAGGCGCTCAGTTATGGAATTTGCTGTATTTTAAATTTAAGCTAGTAAATTCTTGTAAAATATTGTGTATATTGACATCAAACAAATATTTTTTTGATCTTATACATTTAATTATTATAGTTTGTTTTACACAATATAACAATTTTTTAAAAATTGAAGTTAAGTTCCAATGAGTGATGAAGACTTAAGATACAAGGATACCACTAGTAAAAAATATGAGGAAAGAATTAAGCAATTAGAGGATAATCTAAGATCTAAGGATGATGAGATTAATAGATATTTAGATAGAATTGAGCAGTTAGAAAACAATGTTATGAATCTGGAATCATTACTTCCTTCAAATTCAGATGATCCTATCAATAAGGAACAGATTATTCACTCAAAATTAGGAATGGATCTTGAAGAAAAAGAACGAGAAATTCGATCTTTGAAAGATAAAATGGGTTTTCTAAGAAAAGAAAAACTAGAATTACAAAAAGAGCTAGAAAAAAGGGAAAAAGCAAATAGTAAAAATTCCTCAGTAATAAGAGTTGAGGATATAAGAGAGAAAGTAACTCCTTTGGATGGGTTAGTAAAAGAACTACAATCAAAAATTAATAAACAAGAAATTGTAATTCAAGATTTACGAAAAGGTAAGTCAGACCAAGAAATTCAACAACTTAAAGAAGAATTAAAAGAACAATATGAATTAATAAACTCACTTAAAGAAGAAAATTCAAAATTAAAAAAAGAGCTGGAAAATGTAGGTACTTTCTCAAAAAGTTCTGACGAAAAGATTGTTTCCAATAGTTTAACCGAAGAATTGCAAGAAAAGTTAAATAGGACTAAAAGGAAAGTAGATACGTTGGAAAAAATAATCGCAAATTATGAAAAGATTTATGAGGGTACGGATTATAAACAAAAAATCCATCAATTAGAATCCTTAATAGCGAAAAAAGACGACAGAATTGATAAATTAGAAAAAGATATCTCAGAATTGAAAAACCAGAAAAAGAGTGAAATTCCTTCGATGGTTAGTAATGACCAAAAAGAGATTCCTAATCTCACGGAAGAGTTACAAGTTAAATTAAATAAAGCTCGGGTTCAAATAAATAATTTGAATAAACAATTACAAGAAAAGGAATCTAAAAACCCCATATCTCGAGATATCCAAAACAATTTACAAACACAGATTGACCTTCCAAAAATGTCAGAAAGTAAATTGAAAGAATACGAAAAAAAGATCCAAGAACAAGACACGAGGATAAAATTTCTGAAAAAAGAACTTGAAGAGAAAGAGAATCTTCTAAAAGAACTTAAATCAAATAAAGAAAAATCTCCTGAACAGAAGGAAAAGATTGTTACTAAAGAGAGCCATGTAAGTAAAGGTATGGAAACTCGGTTTTCCGAACTGAAAAATCTTATAGGAGAACTCAAAAAAACTGTTTCAGAGCAACAAACAGAGATCTCTGAACTTAAGAAAGAATAAACTTATTATAATTACTCTCATCATTTGTAATATGGAACTCATTATCTTAGGGTCTTCAGCCGCTATTCCTGTTGCCCAACGAAATCTCTTGTCAATCGCTCTCAAATATCAATCAAATCTTTTTCTTTTTGATTGTGGAGAAGATCTTCAACGGCGATTTGTTGACGCTAATTTAAAATTCAATAAACCCCTCACAATTTTTATTAGTCATCTTCATGGAGATCATGTTATTGGCTTGCCAGGACTACTTTTTCGTTTTAATCTCATTGGAAGAGAAGCTCCAGTTCATATTTTTGGTTTTAGAAATTTATTTTTTTATTTGCTATTCCATCATCAGATTTTAGGTCTTAGAGCTGATTATCCCCTCAATATATGGGAAATAGATGACAAAAATATATATAAAATACACTGTGGTTGATCATTCTGTTGAAACATTTGCGTATTCCTTTATTGAAAAACCGCGCTTTGGAAAATTTAATCCAGAAAGGGCAAAAGAAATCGGTATACCCGAAGGAAAAATTTATGGGGAGTTACAAAAAGGAGATCCTGTTGAATATGAGGGGAAAGTTATCGATCCATTAAAAGAAGGTATTGTTGGTCCTAAACGTCCTGGAAGAAAGATTACATATTCTGGAGATACTATATATTGTGAATCTCTTGTAAAATTAGGTAAGGATTCTGATATATTGATACATGAAGCCACCTACTCTAAAGATTTGGCTGATATTGCAAAAGAAAATAAACATTCTACTTCAATTGACGCCGCAAAGGCAGCCAAAGAAATGAATGCAAAGCAATTAATTCTAATCCATATTTCTTCCAGATATGAAGGCAGCGCTACTAAATTACTTGAAGAGGCACGAGAGATCTTCCCTAACACTGAATTAGGAAATGATCTACTTAGATTCAGGATTAAATAATTTGTATGACATATAATCTTTTTTTAATTAAAAGATTGTGATCTTTAGATATTTATACTTCCATTATTATAAACGGAAATTGTAAATTATAAAAGTATTATATATGCAGAAAAATTTCTTTGTTTTATTCATTTAAACGATCTCAAATGCAAAATTAAAATAAAAAATTTAGTTAAAATTAATAGTTTAAAGTTTTCGCAAATCTGAGAGACTAAAGTAACCAAGAATCATTAGTATAAAACTTATCAATCCTATGATACCCATGATTATACCTAATATACCAAATACAGCACCAAATCCCACAATTAATCCAACTGGAGGTACTGTTTGTTCGATCAATGGTATAACTATTAATTGGATCAGCGGAAAAGATAAAATTAAAACTAGTACGAGAATCGCTCCTATTATTAGATTCACAAGCGATAACATATAAGCTTTTCTTATTTTTCCAGAACCATCGATAGCCTTATTAGCGATAAAGTCGGGGAATAACCCAGAATTGTTCTCTAAGAAAAGATTTAAACTTTTCCAAGCAGTATAAAGAAAGCCTAATGAAATTATTCCAACAGAAAAACCTCCTACTAAAAGAACAAGTAAAAGGGTTATAATCAATGGTACTAATTGTTGGAAATCTGCTACCGTAAAAGATGCAATATATACGAATCCTGGAAACACTTGAAGAAATATTACCGCAACAACGCTTAAAATAGTAATGATTACTATTCCCCCAATAATTCCTATAATTACCGAATATATTATATATTTTCTAAATTTGTCGAGCTTTTCATTATTCAATTCCTGATTTGCATCTTTTATATGCTTTAAAGAAATAAGCAAGATTATGAACATTACTAATTGAATTATTCCACTAGTAAAGATGCTAATTACAGAAAGTATGGCCAGAATATACATTTTACTTCCGAATTCTTCAAACTCTCTTACAAAAATTGATTTTTCCATTATTTTTACCCAATTTAATTCCGGCAGATTATACAAACAGAGGTTGAACTTAGAACTTTTATATTATCTCTAAGCTTTTTCCCATAATAATGGGAAAGAACGCAAAGATTGACTATATCATTTATATATAACCATATTCTTTTAATTTATAACAAAAGAGTTTTCTTTTTTATTGATTATCTTTTAGCTTATATTTAATTTGAGGGAATCAGATTATGATTAGATAATCCTAACTTATTATCTTTGCGGAGAAACTTGAGGAAATTAATAGGAAGATTGCCACCATCAGAGACGCTATAAGCACTGGAAAGAATCCAAATCTCGAATTACTGGAAAATTATACCCCATATTATTTTGGAATGTATGATGAAGCCAAATTCTTTGCAAATTTGCTGGCCAATCCTTCTCTATTCTCCATTTTCGGGTACTTTGGATCCGACAGAGACCTATTTACCTATATAACGCAAATCTTTCAAATTTAGGTGTATTTTTATATATATTTTTTTATATTTATATACTATAATTAACTGAAATTAACTGAAATTACCCTTACAAGGGTGTAGGAAAAAATTGAGTATTGCATTTAAAAATAAGAAAAAAGTAATTCAAACCCTTCAACACCCCAGATTAAGAAAGATTCGTTATGAGTTCAGAACCTTGCTCAGGTTATTATATGATGACCAGCAGAAAGAATTCTATGATAAAGTGAGAAAAATCGACATGGACAAGTCCCTCTCGTATGAGGAACGGAAAAGTAAACGGATACCTATCATTCGCGAACAGCAAAGGATCGCTTATGAATATCGTACGTTCCCTATAGGGTGTGGTGTCTGTGCTAACCGGGAAAAAAACTTGGTATATCTGCCCAATCGAGTTCAATGGTTATATGTTGATTGCTATAAATTCTCTCATAAAAACTTTCCTAAAGATTATCCTTAATGTCTTTTCGAAATTACATAAATAAGATGTTAAAAATAAAATTGAAAAAGGAAAAAAACTTTTAGGAAAGTATTTTAAACTTCCAATAAGCTATAATCTCTCCGATAATGAAAAAAATGTGATTTATTTACCCAATTGAGTTTTATAGCTCTTTATTAACTGGAGTAATATCTTACATAAAAAATCCTATAGATTATCCTTTATATCTCTTTTATATTAAATAAATAAGACTGACATTAGATATAATATGTTAAAAATAAAATTGAAAAAAGGAAAAAACAATTAGTTCTTTATATGCCCCCAGCAATATGAGGAAGGATAACAATCTCGTCTTTCGCCCCAATTCGGGTCTCTGGAGTTGCCTTCTTACCGTTTACAAGAATTCCGAAGAACTTATCCTCTAGATTTAATTCCTTTAAGAGATCTCCCACTGTCATTTCCTTTTCGGGGGTAAAGGTTTCAAAAATCCCAGTTTCTAAAATTTCGGCAATTTGTTTCACTTAATTTATACCTCGAGCTATAATTATTTTAATCTAGAAGAGCTAAATTTCATATTTATATTTAATTGCTTTAATTTGTATTTACTGTTTTTATAAGTTTTATTTTTTTATACCAAATATCTTCTATCAAAATATAGTCATTGAGGACTTAAGACATAAAAGATTGATCCTATGAATGATATCCATTTTCTTTAAATTATTAGAAAAATTTAGAATAAATGTAATAAATCAAATGAGATTTAATAGGGATGATTAAAAATTCTCGATGAGGAAGAATTCGATGATTTTACTGAGTTTTTCATCGATTTAAGGGAAAAGGTTAATGAAATACGATTTTTAGATAACAAGAAACAAAAAAGTCTAATAATGAAAAATATAATTTCTTCATCGAAAGAAAACGCACAAAAAATTGCCGATATGGGGGACTATTACGAAGCAGGTGAATTTCTGTATTCTACAACAGAATTACTGGATAAAATTAGAAGTAGAAGAAAAGACGAGTTATATGATCAAATCGTTTACTATTGGGAAAAACAAATAGAGGAATTCAAGCTACAAGCTAAATTGCATGAAGTAAGTGAATTATATTTAAGGATTGCTGAATTATATAATCAAAAGTATCATAATCAAAAAGCAGAAAAAGAATATATAAAAAAATGTATTCAATTTTTGGACCAAGAATCGGGATTATTAGAAACTTTTAATGAGGTAAGGAAGTTAGCACAGAACTATCAAAATATAGCTGAATTATCTCTAAAGATAGGAGATGTTAATGATTCTATAGATTATTATTTAAAAGTTATTAATATTGCTAAGGAAGCACGCTTTTTAGATTTACTTTCCTATTCTTATCGTCAAATTTCATACTGTTATGAACAATTGGATGATTACGAAGACTCAAAAGAGATTATACTGGATGCCATTGATTATTTCTTAAAAATTATCACCGAATTCGAAGAAAAGAATGAAAATTTAGCAATTGCGCAAACTTCTCAGATTTT
Source organism: Promethearchaeota archaeon (assembly GCA_037386725.1). GTDB lineage: Archaea > Asgardarchaeota > Lokiarchaeia > Sigyniarchaeales > SOKP01 > JARRLT01. Next base: position 4,852 of record JARRLT010000011.1, on the reverse strand, counting down.
GAAACATCTTTACCAAAGAATTGGTGATCAAGAACAACACTCTTTTTATTCAAAAAAAGAGGCTGGAGCATATATTAATCTTGCAGAAGCATTGGAAAAAGTTCCTGAAAATTATCAAAAGATCTCTCGTTATTATAGAGGGGCAGCTCTTTGCTATCGAGATATCGATGAAAATTTAATTGAAGCTGCATCTTGTTTTGTACTTGCTGGTAATTATTCATGTAAAAGTGAAGATTATAATAACGCAGCAATAAATTTTTATGACGCTGCGCTATTGTTTAAGGATCTTGATAATATGGATTTGTGTTATAAAAATTTTATTAAAGCAGGAGATAATTTTTGGAAAATTGAAAATGTTAATCGTTCCACTGAAAGTTATCTTGATGCTTATGATGTTGCTGTAGAAAACAACCTTGAATTTAATCGATTTGGAATTTTTAATCAAATCATTCGCGGTCTTAATAAAATAGCAAAAGAGGGATTAAAGAGTCAACAATTCTATACTGCTGCAACACTTATCTTGGAGAGTATTAAATTTTATGAAAAGTTAGAAACTGCGGAAGATTTTCTCTTGAAAGATATGGTTAAGAATGTTTATAAGTATTATTATAGAGCCGCGAACCTAA
>JARRLT010000011.1:929-4221 GCA_037386725.1 Promethearchaeota archaeon | reverse complement strand
AAATAGGACATTCTCATATAGTTAATTCCTATATTATTGCATCTCTCTCTTGTATATTAATTGGGAAAATTGATAAAGCTAGAGAGATTTTGGATGAAATTGAGTCCGAAGGAAAAACAATAAATCTTTATAAAAAAATGATCAATAAAATAATCTCACTAAAATCTAAAGGAAAGCCAGTAGAACTAAGCAAATTTCCATATAATATTAGGAGATTATTGGAAGGTTCTGAAGATATTCTTTATCTTATTAACTTATTTAAGAAATTATAAATAAAAAACTTAAAAACTATCTTATTTTTCTAATTTAAACTATGATAAACCCGAACAAGATAATTTTAAGCTTTGACTTGGATTATACAATCATTAATAATGAACAAGGAATCATTAATTCGTTTAATTATGCTTTAGAGAAGTATAATATTAAACCATTGGAAACAACTGAGATTGAAAAGTTAATCGGAATACCTCTTCATTTAATGTTTAAAAAAGTAACTAATAAGGATCCCTTTAAATTATCAAAAGCTTTTAGAGAATATTATTCAAATAAGGGAATTAATGAGCTTGTATTTATTTCGGGTGCAAAGGAAAAACTCATTAATTTAAAAAAGGAGGGCTATAACTTAGGAATAATTACCTCGAAAAATCAGAAATTAGCAATTAAACTTTTAAAGAATCAAGGAATCTTTCAATATTTTAAATATGTATTAGGTGAAACTGAAGAGCGGAAACAAAAGGTGGATAAATCTATTAAAAAATTTTTTCAAAATAATTTTCCAGATAAAAAGGTAATTATTATTGGTGACCATATAAAGGATCGGAATTTAGCCGAATATTTAGGAGTCCCCTTTATAGGAGTTTTAACTGGCAATCATAATGAACAAGACCTTAAGAAAGGAATTACAATCAATTATCAAATTATTGATAGCATTGTTAAAATAAATAAAGAATTAATTTATTCTCTCTTCAATCAAAAAAATTTTTAGTTCTTTTTAATTAATTATTGTGAATTATTAGGATGATTAAATAATGAAAGTAGGTTATGCGCAAATCAACACAATCTTTGGTGAAAAGCAAAAGAACTTTGAACAGGTAGAAAGTCTTTTAGCTGATATGAATGCAAATTTAATTGTACTTCCAGAACTTTTTGCCACAGGATATACGTTTACCTCTAAAGAAGAAGCATATGAATTAAGTGAAACCACAGAGGGTGAAACAGCTAAATTTTTAATTTCTTTGGCAAAAAAGACAAATTCAACTATTGTAGCGGGATTTATTGAGAGGGAAGAGAATAAAATATATAATGCCGCCTTGATTGTTGATAAAAAAAGCCTTATGGGGACATACAGAAAAATTCATTTATATTTCAAAGAAAAATTATGGTTTTCTCCCGGTAATAGGGATTTAGAAATATTTGTAGTAAATAATGTGAAAATTGGAATAATGATCTGCTTTGACTGGTTTTTTCCAGAAATAATGAGATCTCTTGCGGTTTTAGGGGCAGATATAGTGGCACATCCAGCAAATTTAGTTTTACCCTATTGTCAAAAAGCCATGATTACACGTTGTCTTGAAAATCGTGTTTTTGCTATTACAGCTAACAGAATTGGAGAAGAAATAAGGGGCGTAGACAATTTTAAGTTCACTGGCGGGAGCCAAATCACTTCATATGATGGTGAGATATTATCTTCAGCACCTACTGATAAAAATTCCACTGGTTTTTTTCAAATAGATGTATCTAAGGCAAGGAATAAAAATTTAAATGAATATAATAATCTAATAAAAGACAGAAGGAAAGAATTTTATTTATAGTCCTAAAGATAAATGATTAAAAAAATAGAAGGAAAAAATAAAAGTTAGTTATCTTTCTGCGTATTCTTTCATATATTCTTCTGGTTTCCAGCGCTCATCTATAAACTTACCAATACCAGAGCTATCTCTTGGACCAACAACAACATATGCATCAGCTTCATCTTCAAGAGCTCCACTTAATCTTGCTGCCATTCCTGGAATGATTAGAATTCTGTGATTTACGGTATCAAAAACCTTAAACTCTTTTACTGCCTCAGCAATAGCACCAGCACTAAATTGACCTCCAGCTACAGCTGATTCTATACCAATACCTTCACTATCAACAACTAACATATAAGCATCTAAATTAGCTCCTTTAATATCAATTTCTACTGGGATTTTGGTTAATCTATAATTTGAAGTTACAAATACAGGGGCATCTGGTCCAGGTTCTCCTACCGGATATAAACCTGGATCAACAGAAGGATAAACTCTTGGATCTGAAAAGATACTTTGTCGTAATGTCATTAAAGCCAATAATGCCCAAATATCCTCTTCTTTTTGACCCGTATGGATTACAACTAAAGAAGTATCAATTGCGATCATAATGGAAGCCATTATCATTTCTTGGTATTTATGTTTCCAAATCTCATCTTCATTTGAATCTTCTAAGTTTGCCCAATAAACTGCTGGGACACCCATAATTGGCCATCCTGGGTTTGGATCCTCTTTTTGAATTCCAGAGTGACGAAGTTCCATTATATTATCATACGTAATTGAAATATTTCCTGGTCCAAAGAATGTACCCGCATCTAGAACTATCTCTTTAACCCCCAATTTTTGAAGGGTAGCACTCAAAGACATTAACTCATCCAATTCAGGAGAAATTGCAACAACTGGTAATCCATTCTTAACTGCAAATGAACCAATTTCCTCCCAAGTATCCTTTGTTAATGCATATAATAATGGTTTTTTATCCTTAATTTCTGTTGCAGCATTAATTAATTTTTCAGGTTCTAAAGATACAAGCATAATAGGTAGATTAGAAATTTCTGAAATCTTTTTTGCTGCCATCTTAAATGAATTTGAATCTCCTGAAACACATCTTAATGCTATTCCATCGATTGTAAGGACTTCACCCATTCTCTCAATTGTGAGATCCGTTAAATATTTTACTACTTCTTCTAAATCCTCTTGATTATCGGCAACTTCAACGAATATTCCCGTTTGATTATAAAAAGTCAATTGGTGCCTCATCATAACTTCTTCTCCACCAATTATAGCTTCCCTTTCTCCAACTCCTACTCTCACAGGTTTTTGAGGTGGTGTAGTAATCTCTTTAAGTTTTTTAAAGTTTTTCTGTTGCTTTGCTTTTTGTAAATGAGTACAATCTTCAATTCTAATTTTCCTTTCAAGTAGATCTGTGGCGAATGCCATGCATGTATCATAACCGCAATCTCCGCAGTTAGATTTATCCAAAAGAGCGTAAACATCTAACGGAC
>JARRLT010000011.1:0-899 GCA_037386725.1 Promethearchaeota archaeon | reverse complement strand
TCTTATTTAATTAATTTATCTAATTAACTTATAATATGTTTAGAGTAATATGAAACATAATTTTAAATTTGGTTTTTTATTTTTATTAAAATTTCATATTTCCATATTCACTTATTTTAATCATTTAGGATATTTGGATAATTGATGGTAAGTAATTGTAGAATTGATTCGAATTTGGTAAAAAATTATCTTTTGGGGAATTTTTCATCTTTTAATAAAAAATTATATATTGAAATGGCCAAATTGCTTTCTTTAGGAAAATTTTCTATTAAAGTTCTAAAAGCATATTGACAATCTTGATTTATTTTTACCATTTAAATGCAGAAAGATTTACTCAAATTTATTTCTTTTTTCTTGCTGAGGTTGTGCAGTTTCTTTATAAATTTTAGCAAAAGAAGGAGTTACAATTACTATGTTTTCTCCAAAACCTGCAATACTTCCATCAAGAGCATCTGTTGTCTTTTTGATTTTTGAAATTGCTCTTTTTAATTCAATGGAATCTCTTTTTCTCAAAAGTTTTATATCTATGACTGCAATAGTATATCCTTCTCTTAGAGCATTAAGAATATTATTAACATCTTCATATTGTTTTAGTACAAAAAGTTTTACAAGAACTTTATTTTCTTCTTTTTCTTTTTCTAAATCAATTTCTAAATAATCATCATCAGTCTCGTCTTTTCTTATTGAGCTTGAGAAAGCTTTTTTTATCTTATCAAAAACCATAGTAAATTTACATACAAGATATTTATAAAGATTTCGTAACTTTTTTGCAATTTATTTTGAAGAAGCCATTATTTCATCTCTGAGCTTTCCTAATTGTTCTGTTAAATTTTTTTCCTGTTTTTCTATAGAATTTGTTCTTAAATTCAGAATTTTCAGGAACCTGCCGGTTAACAGGT
>JARRLT010000010.1:0-24945 GCA_037386725.1 Promethearchaeota archaeon | reverse complement strand
CTTTTATAGGTCTGAATTTTGATAAAAGCAGTGCAGGATAACTTCCTGCCAAAAGAGTTGTTATTAATACAATACCTAAAGAGCCGAAAGTGAGAACCGGATTATCTGCAAATTTCAAACTCAGATTTTTCCCTGCGAGTAAATTAAAACTTGGCAAAAATAATTCAGTCAGAAGAATCGCCAAACCATAAGCAATTAGTGAAAGTAAGAAAGTTTCTGCATAAAACTGCCATACACCTATAGCTGCCAAAATTATACCGGAAATAATAATTAATATCTTGTTGCTTTTGTCGCTTAGGAATTTTGTAGCGCCGAATAATACGATGGTAAATGCGAGAGTAACGGTCATCGTAATATAGAATGAACCGATTAAAATTAAAGAATAAATTGTATGAATTTATATTAAGTAATCGGTGCACGAACCTTTTTTAGATTGAGAGGATGTGATTTAATCCAAAACCACTTTGATAAATCGATAATTAGATTTCAAAGAAATAGATAAAAACATTAAAATAAATCTTCTTAAGCAATTCATTCCAATTTAAAATCTTTATAAAGATCAAGCATATAAAGATCAATAGTTAATTTTGAATATCACAAATTAAAATTCAATTAAAAAAATGAAAATCAAAAAAACAATTATAAAGAAGATATCACTGATAACAATCTTTTTAGTTATCTATATTGTAGGTTCTTTCTTTATTTTAACAGTTCCATCAAGTGTTAAGATTTCTTATAATTTATCGATAAATACATCAGACGGGGAGACAATTTCATTTAATGTGTTTGAACCAAGAGGGCGTGAGACAGAATTAAAAAAAGCAGTAATAATTGCACATGGATTCATGGCAAGCAAAGAATTTATGAAGGGTTACGCAATCGAATTAGCAGCAGCAGGATTTGTGGCTGTAACATTCGATTTTCGTGGTCATGGACAAAGTACAGGAATACTTGAGAATAATAAATTAATTAATGATGTACTGGCCATTAAAGCTTATCTTAATTCTCGATCCGATATAGATATAAATAATTTAGGATATATTGGATATAGTATGGGAGGAGGTCCAGGAAATCAAATTGTTAATGAAGATAAAGCTTTTAAAGCACTAATTTTAGTTGGAAGTTGGTTAGATACCGCAGTAAGAAGAGGAAATCAGACCAATCCTTTAAATGTTTTAATAATTCAAGCAAAATTTGATGAAGTTGTCGATTTAAATCTAAATAAACAAAGTATTGCTAATCGAACTGGAGAACTGATAAGTAGCATTAATGTGGATCAACTTTATGGATGTTTTTCAACAGGGAATGCAAGTGAGATTTATTTGGATGATAACAGTAATCATCTAGCAGTTGCATGGGATACCGATTTCTCGAGGCAAGCTCGGGATTTTATTATAAATACTTTTCCAGATGTTATTCCCGTAGATGAGAATTTTTATGCCAATCTAAGACTATTAATCCTTATTATTCAGATCATCGGAGCACTCGGTTTCTTTATCACTTTAATTGGCCCAGTCTCAAAATTGATACTAAAAGATGAAGAAGAAAAACTCAAAACTCGTAAAGAATTAGATTTAGGAGAGATAAATACTGTTAAATTTTCAATCCTATTATTTTGTTCGTCTCTATTATTGGGTATTCCTGGAATGATTTTAATGCTAATCATTAATTTAGCGTTTGGATTGGCCCTTGAAAGTTTTGTGTTAAGCTTAGTGTTTGGAATGTCGTTTGGAATACTTGTTTTCCTCTATATAAAATCGAGAAAAAGTAAGATTTCATTCTGGACAATTCTAAAACATCCATTTCAAGTATCTAAAATGATTTTAGCAAAACAGATTATAATTGGTGTAGTATTCGCAATATTATTATATGTTTTACTCTATTTCTCGCTTGGATTGAATTATATTGCCTTAGTTCCTTCAATCACGAAAATAGTCTGGATACCAGTATATTTAGCTCTTGCTTTTATTGTTTTTCTACCAATTAATATTACTTACCAGAAGATCCTACAAGAGAAATTCAAGGAAGATAAATTAAGGATTATAAAAATATCACTACTTCTATTCTCAACAATGTTTCTATATCAACTAATTTACTTATTATTCTTCTCTATACTCCTTCGAAATTGGTTTTATTTTGGGATAATGATTCCCATTTCAATTCCTATGTTTCTATTATACTCATTTACATCCTCTATATTTTATACAAAAACAAAAAGCATTATACCGGGGATCTTAGTAAATATTACATACTTTATTTTTTATTGAAAACTTTTTTTAACGTTTTTGAATTACTTATTTAAAGAATAAGACGTAACCATAAATTTTTAGAAGAATTATTACTATAAATAATTACAAAAAATTCTCTGATAAACATGGCAGTAAAAGGTTATTTATGGAGTTTGGTATTTATTTTGGCGGGGTTAATATTTAGTGTAATTCCAACATATCTTATTTTTACATGGTGGGTTTGGCTTAATGAGTTTACATTTAACGGAGAACCCATTTACACATTAACTTTATTTGCATTATTTGTATGGATCATTTCACTTTTAGTTGCGGCAATTTATTATGTAGCGACGGTCAGAGCTATTTTACAACGAAAAAATGAGGATTTAGGAATTTCTAAAGGTGTAAAAGGGTTTGGAGCTGTTTCAATAATAATAATAATTGGTTTTATGATTATTTGGTTTATTTTAACAAGACAAATCGCTTTCTTTACTTTCTTGCCACATTAAATAGAATCCATAGGTCTTATTAAATTTTTAATGGATATCTTCCAAATTTTTTTGTCGCGGATATCATCCATTTAAGATTTTCTACGTTTACAGCAGGATGCATATTTGCAGGAGAAACCACATATCCTCCTCCAGGGGCTGCGATTTTAATTGACTTTTTCACAGAATTAAAAACTTCTTCCCTCGTTCCATATACTAAATCATGAGCAACGTCGATGTTTCCAAATAAACATAATTTATTACCAGCTTTTTTCTTACAATATTCTAAATCTACACCAGCTGTAGGTTCAAGACTATGTAGTCCATCAAACCCACAATTAACCACAAAATCTAATAATGGCATAACTTGACCATCAGTATGAAGTATAATCTTAGCCCCTTTTTCATGAACACGTTCAGTAATTATTTGATATGCTGGAAGTAATAATTCATCAAATTGCTTTGGACTTAACATCGGTCTGGTTTTATAAGCCAAATCTCCTGACTCTACAAATAATTCTGCTCCCGTATCAATGTAAATTTCATAGAGATCTGCAGAAAATTCAGCGTAGGTTTTATACACTTCCCGAATAAATTTAGGATCCTTATGGAGCATCTTTGAAAAAAATCTAATACCCATCCCTTGCCATGCACTTTCATGAACTCCAGCTAAATCATTTGTAACCGCCACGAAAATCTTATCTCCATATTTTTTATTAATTCTTCTATAAAATTTTTTAACCATTTTTTTATACTTTCTAGTTAACGGTCCTTTAATTTCTTCTTTCACTTTTTTCCATTTATCTAGAGAATCCATAGTTCCATAAAGATAATACGGATTAAAATTACCTTCATTATTCCTGGCTTCCCAGATTCGACCAAAAACGTCTTTCATTAAATTTCTATCATCATCGGGAAGATCGATAAACTCTAAAGGAATCAACCCAATTTGCATACAATCTAATCCTATTTTTATGGCAGCTTCTACACATCGTGAAAATACTGTCGTTTCTACACCTTCAACTAAATTTGATAATACTTCGGTCCAATTATCAGGATTTTCTTTCTTGATTTGTTCCAATGTATCAAAATCAGTAATTTGAGGTTTACCTAAAATTTTGTCTACGTTATTAGCATCAATAAGAATTGCATGGCAAGGAACTCTGTCGGGTTCTTCAAAATTTAATGCTGTTAAAATTCTCTCTCTACAATCCATAATAAAACCAATTTTAATATAACAGAATAACTTTTTATTAAATTCTTCTGTTTTAAATTTTTTCATATCATAATACTGAAATTAAATATTTATTTATCCATATAGGACTTTAAATAATTTTAGGATCACTAATGGATTTCGTATCGCAAAATTTAGTAGAAATTTTAGAAAATAATAATTTCCTAAGAGTTTGATTATCAATCTTCTGGGAAAGTCCATATCACCATAAATTGAAATAATTTTTTCAATTTCATTAGATTTCATTATCCGAAATAAATTATCATATTCTTTTGCCTTTAAATTTTCAAGAAAAATACGAATAAGATAATGTATTTTAAGTTCTTTTCCAATAGTGTTTTTACATGGAAGTTCATAAAATCTTATTAAAAAATCTTGAGAATAATCTTGGCTCTTAAGTGCCTTGATAATACAGATGGCGGCATATTTAGCAGCAGTTAAAAGCATAATAATCCCTCCTCCTGTAGTAGCTTTTACTTGACCCGCAGCATCACCCAATAATAAAATATTATTAAAAGCAATTTTATTCATCAGACCGTAAGGAATTATCCCTCCTTGTCTATCAATTATTTGGCTGTCTTTAATATTTAGAATATATTTAAATTTTCTAAATTTTGACGGTATTCCATTAGAAGCAGCAAGTCCAACCCTATAATTTCCATAACCTTCTGGAACAATCCATCCAAATAATTCCCTCCAATCTGGATGAAAATACATAATAGCTTCATTATTGGGAAATTTTCCTTTAACTCTAATTTGACTAGCATATAATATTTGATTTCTCTGGTTTAATAACCGCCCTACTGAAGATAATGGGCCATCACATCCAACTAGTATTTTAGATCTCAGTTTTCTCTTATTAGTCTCAACTAATATTAATTTCTCCCGTTCTCCTATATATTGGAATTTTTTAAATTTTTCATTAAGGAAAATTTGGACTTGTTTTGAATTTTTAATGCTATTATAAAAATATTGATCAAATGAGATCCTATCAATAATAAATGGTTTTTCATCACCAGACAGATTTATAGATTTTCCGCTTGGACTAACTAGTTTTGCAAATTTAACACGGTTTAAAATTACCTCATCTGGAAAATTAACTAACTTTTTCAGCTTTTTTGAAACGATACCGGCACATTGTAAAGGAAGACCAATTTCATTATGTTCTTCTATTATAGCAATTTTAAAACCTTTATTTAATAGTAAAGTTGCAAGATAATTTCCCGAAATACTTGCTCCTATGATAACAATATCAAAATCATCTACTTTATTTTCCATCTATGATCTCAATAATAATAATTAAATCAAAATTATCAATATTTCTTAATAAATTTTGAAAATCTCAATCTTTATTTAAAACATTCATTCTAAAGGGAGAAGAATCTTCGAACTCTACTACTTATGTATTTAAATAGTCAAGAAGTACCTATTTTTTGAATTTTTCAGCATCTTTAATAAATAAATTAAAATTTATATAGAAAAACTTAATAATTCAATTTAGCATGATATTATTACAAATTAAAATAAATTATGATGAGATATGCCGCAAGGAATAGAATATGAATATGATATTTTAGAAAGACCTACCTTTTCCTATGTTAGAATAAATTTAAAAAAAGGGCAGAAAATACAATGTGAGGGAGGAACAATGATATATTTTGATCCTACATTGGAAATTTCAACAAAGAAAGCTAGTAAAGGCTTTTTTAAATCATTAAAGCGAGTTCTTGCCGGAGAGACTTTTTTTATGAATACATTTGATGCTCATGATGATGGATATCTAGGCTTAGCACCAGCATTTCCTGGAGATTTAATGCATTTACCTTTAGAGAAAAATGATAGTTGGATACTTTTTAGTGGATGCTTTGTAGCAAGTTCAATGCATTTTGAAACACAAACGCACTTTTTGGGTTTAAAAAGAGGTTTTTTTGGAGGAGAAAGAGCATTTTTTCTACAGGTTGATGCTCCAAATGGTCCAGGTGATTTATTTGTAGGAGCAATGGGGGCTTTTTATGAAATTAATTTAGCTGATGGTCAAATTTTCAATTGTGATAATGGACATTTAGTGGCGATGCAATCAAAAGTTTCATTTGATATTAAAAAAGTAGGGGGGCTAAAATCGACCTTTCTTTCTGGAGAGGGACTCATTGTCCAGCTTGAAGGACCTGGAAGAGTTATAATGCAATCCCGAAATCCAAGAGAGTTTGCTTTGTGGTTATATAATTTCATGCCAAAACAACATAGTACGTAATAATTTCTTTAAATTTAATTTTATAAAATTTTTCTTATTTTTTTGATTTCTTGATGAGAGAGAGTTAATTTAAATTTATATCTTAAAATAATTATTCTAAAATTTTCAAAAAAACTCTTATTATCAAACACTGTTTAAGGTTGATTTGTTTGAAAGTAGGTTATCCATGCATTAACTATTCCCTTTCATGTAAAAATAACAAAACATTTCGCTTGAAGAATTATTCAAATCAATTATTAAAAGATGTTGTGAATAATAATCTCAGTTGTTTAGCAAATATATTAAAGTATAATGTTAAGCATAATATTTTATTTTTCAGATTTACCTCTGATTTAATTCCGTTTGCTTCTCATGAAATTATGGACTTTGATTGGAAGACCTACTTTAGAGAAAAGTTTAGAGAAATAGGAAGTTATGTTAAAAACCATAATATAAGAATTTCTATGCATCCAGGACAATATATCGTTTTAAATTCCAATAATGAAGATGTATTCATCAGAAGCTTAAAAGAAGTTGAATATCATGTAGATCTCTTAGATTTAATGGACTTAGATAAATCTGCAAAAGTACAATTGCATATTGGAGGAGTTTATGGTGATAAAGATTCCAGTATAAAAAGATTCATTGAGAGATATCATAATTTTGATGCTAAGATAAAGAAACGATTAGTCATTGAAAATGATGATAAAAGTTATAATTTCAATGATTGTTTAAAGGTTTATAAAGCGCTTAAAATCCCAATTATTTTTGATGTGTACCATAATATTATAAATCCCTCAGGGATGCCTTTAAGTGAAATTTTTAAGAGAGTTATTAAAACTTGGGAAAATAAAGATGGTTTACCTATCATTCATTATAGTTCTGCACATCCTCAAAAAGGATTTCCAAGTCATGCTGAAAAAATTGATATTGGAGACTTTAAAAATTTCATAGAATCAACAAGATCTTTCAATTTTGATGTTATGCTAGAAATCAAGGATAAAGAAGTAAGCGCTTTAAAAGCCATTAAATTATTAAAAAAGGATCCTCGAATTATTGTAAAATAGTTACTCCTTTCGATATCCTAAATCCATCATCATTCCGTAAATAACCCCTAAAACAATATTTTTCATTATAGGATGTTCATTTCCCATCAAATCGGTTCTAGATGTTAAGAAGGGGTATATCTTTTTATAAATATATCTCGTTTCTGGTTTTTCTTTATAATAAGCAATTATCTTATTTCTAAATTCCCTCATAAAATCTTCATGATTCTTGAGCAACTTATGTATATATCTTGATCCACTTACAAGCCCGAAGTGACAAAATCCCGCTAGGTTAATACCTTTTAATTTTTGTAATTTATGGAGAGATTCCATGTAATTTTGATGATTGTAATATACTGGCATTGATGTAGGCATTGTAATTAATTCAGTAGAATGATATACTGTCCCAGCGGCTTCTCCTAAAAATAGGGAATCTATGACACCATTTTTAATCAAAACGATACATTGATGATCTGGTGTGTGTCCTGGAGTTTTAAAGATCACTAACTCAAACTTTTCTCCATTCTTATAGAATGTATCAACGGGAGAATAATTATTATCTGATATTGGAAAGTTATCAATTGGTTCAATTAATTTAAAAGCCTTATTTTCTATTGATCTCATTTCTCCAATAAAGGTCCCAAATGTCCTTTTTGCTCTTGATAAATGATCTTCAAAGTTATTCAATAAATTTTTTGTAAGTGGATTTGTAATTATTTTAAAGTTAGGATTATTTTGTTTAAGTTTTTCATAAAGTAACCATAATCCTCCATTATGGTCAAAATGATGATGAGTTGTAATAAGATACTTAAACTTCGAGAGATTTATTTGATTATCTTCACAATAATTTAGCGTACGTTTTATTTCTAATGATGTTCCACAATCTAAAAATATCGAATAATCATCAAATTCACAAACATAACAAGAAAGAATTTTTTCCTTCCCAAATTCTTTTAGGTCAATGTGATGTAAATATTCATTTACTTTCCCAGAATTAACTATTATTTTATTTTGAACCATAAATGTGTTAATCAAAAATTCGATTTTAACTATTTTATTTAACCAAAAAAAGAAATAAAAAATTAAATTTAGTAAGGATAAACTTTTTCCTTTTTATTTATTCGCAAATTAAATAAAATAAATTAAAGATTTAATTTTGTTTTCCAGAAGTTCATTTTCTGTTTAAGCTCTTATTTTTACATTTCAGTGAACGGTTCAGTTTTTCCTTTAATAAGATTACTGGCCTGCTGAATGTTCTTTATGGAACTATGATATCCTTTTTGATCTATATAATCATCATGAAATTCTTCGAACTTCTTTGCTAATTCTATCCCAGGTAGATTATCAACATCCCTGATGAGACTTTCAAATTGTTCTCTGAGAGGAGAACCACTTACTTCTGGTTTTTTAGATTCGGGTTTTTTAGGTTTTGGTTTTTTTACTTCTGTTTTTACAGTCTCTTTTTCACTTATTTCAGCTGGTTGGATTTCCGGTTCTAATTTATAACTTTCTTTTGGTTCAATTGGAACTGGTTTTTCTTTAAATTCTTGAACTGTTGGAGTTGGTCTAATTGAGGAAGAAGACTCAACTGAGTAAACAATTTCTTTCTGTGCATTCATCCATGCCTCCTCCAATATAGGAACAAAGATTTTTATATGCTCTTGAATAATACTTCCAATTCCAGCAATTTCAGTTCTCATTTCATTTTTAACAATAGTTTTAGAAATTACACATAAAATAACCTCTTCATAATCTCTATTTATTCCCCATATATTCTGTAATGTCCTATTTCTATAATCAACGTTATCAAATGTATCCAATTGATTTATCATTTGTTTATGAACATCTGAAGCCATATTGATATTTGCTGCGATTCTTATATTCACATGCCTTGGACAAGATTTAATTGTTTCAAGATCTACATCTGTGATCTGAGGAGCAACAATTAACACCCTCATTTTGGCTTTTGATAATTCATCATTAATGTGAGCTTCAGCTGCTTCGGGAGAACGAATAAACCATACATCTTTCATTGTAATCATGGCTCCTTTCGTTTTTGCTTGCTCCCAGAATTCACTTGTAGTGATTTCAGCTTTTCTTAGCCTTTGCATAATGTCTTCTAAAGTATGATCGATTGTATCAACCACTTTCCTCGAAAATAAATCCTTTAAATTCCCTAATGATTGAAAGATGCCACCAGAAATGTCTTCAATCTTATCTCGTGCTAGTTCTACTGCACTTTCAAAATTTTCATCAATATTTGCCATTAAGTCTTCAGTTTGATCAACTTTTTGCATTGGAACACTACTTAATTCCTTAACTGTATTTTTTATTGAGTCTTTGAGTTTAGAAATAAATTCAGTATTTAATTTCTCAGTAGCTTTTTTCAATTCATCAGTAAATACCATTTTATTTACACTAAGCTGAATATTGATACCTTGCGTAATTTCTCTTAATCGTGCAGTAACAACTTTTTCTATTACTTGTTCTACTGTTTGCTGAATCACTCCTAATCTTAATTTTCGGAGATTTTGAGAAATTGTTGACTTGATATTATCCATTTGGCCTCGTAAATCGTCAACTTGATTCTTAATTATTTGGGCTGTCTTAGAATTAATTTCTTCAAACTGCTGAGTTAATTCGTTAATCTGTTTTCCGAATATTTCATTAGTGATACCATCTAGGTTTTCTAACTCAGAGGTTATTCCATGAATTTGATCAACAATATTTAGCTGATCTGACACATCATGCTTTTGAGTCTCTAATTGGGATAACATATTTTGTTTGATATCTGATACTAAATCGTCTGCCTCCTTTAATTTAGCAGCATCTTTAGCCTCTAATTTGAATTGAGAAAAAGATTTGTCTACTTCAGAAGGTAATTGTTTCTTGATACTACCGATATAGGTATAAAAGTCTTCAAGTTGGTTTATTAATGCAGCGTATGGAGGTAAGGCAGTATAATGTGGTGTTACACCCACAATTTCTTTAAATAATCCTTTATCAACAAATTTTTTAGCGATACGTTCACACTCTTCTTTTGATTCATTAATGAGAAGTGCCATTTCACCAATGGATACAATATCACGACCAGTAGTTTTAAAGTACAGCTCGATTTCCTTATCAGATAGTCCTAATTTACCTAATATTTCTTGAGTTAGATCTTGTGTGTATTGTTTATCATCTTCTTTTTCTATTATATTTGCAATATCGAAGTTATTTATTTCTAAATTCTTATTTATAAATACTGTTAATTTATGCTTTGGATCTCCATGCGTGTCTTCTCTCTTGAATGGAAATTTTTTAATATTCTTATATTCGTCAGCAGTTATCTTAAACACAATCTTATTAAGACAGAGTTTACATGTTACCAGAATTTCTATTTCTTTTTTATCTCTAAAAAGATACATACTTATTATCAACCTCCATTTTAAAATTCTACTTTTTCTGGATATGTTAATTCCAATAAATCATATGCTTTCTTAGCCACTTCATAATTTATTTTTCCATCTCCTTCTCCTCCAGCCGCAAATACTTCTCTAATTTTTGGAAGTAAAAATTCTGGAAAAACAATTAATGGTTTAATTTCCGTTAATAGAACAATCCATCTTCGTTTAGTTTTATCTTCTATTTCGGTAATGACGTTTAGTTCTTTTAAATTATCTAATAAAACTTCTGTAACAGCAAATTCTGAAAAAATCTTGGGAATTTTATCTTTTGGATAATGATTATTTTTCATAAGAAGATAAAAATCATATACATCGGGATTTAAAAGTAAGGATGCTAATTTTCTTGTTTGTGTTAACGATTGGTCAAATGGATCATATGTAGAAAAATAGTTTAATACTTCTTTTCGATATATTGGATATAATTCGTTTTTAGTGTCTTTTAAATGGGAAATTAATCTTTCATTGGGAACTCGAGTAAACGTGATATCTTTGACTAAAAAGAGATATTCTCCTTGATTTTTTATTATTCCAGTCTCAGCATCCTTTTCTCCTTGAATCCAATCCCTTCTAATTAAATTTAATTCTAAAAATGGAGTGAGTAAAATGTCGATATTTGGTCCCGAACTAATTTTTTCTAACTCCCTTTTTAATTCTTTCTTTGAGATAGGATGCTCCCGGAGGAGTTCTAAAACCTTTAAACGTTCCTCGCTATTAAATATAAGCGCAACTTTTTGGAGCTTGTCTAAATTAGAAAGTCTTTCAACTTGAAAAATAGTATACTTTAATTCATTTTTCAATCGAATATTTAAATTAGTTATGTCTGCTAACTGTCTAGTATTTTCTGCTTGAGCTAATTTTTCGAAAATTCTATCTAATCTCTTTCCCATATCGTTTAATAATCTCTCAAAAAGTTCAATTTCATCATCATTTTCAAATATAGCCATTGCTAAGTATTGATTGCCACTCGATAGTTGTTTATAGTATGACATTACTTGATAGGGAGTTTCTTTAAGTTTTCCTGAAAAATAATTACTAAACTCACGCTTCATGTTAATAATCCCAGTTGTTTGTTGATAGAATGTTCCATATATGTCGTTTTCAACAATTAAATCAGTAAAATTGTCCTCATCATATTCTTTATTTGTGAATTGTAATTGTATAGGTTTGAACTCTGGATCAATTTCTCCACTATCCTTTTGATTCAGTATAAATTTAAACGTTAATATTCCTTGAATCATCTATTATGACCCTCTTATTTTTTTATAACAAAATTTAATATATTAAGATATATATAGTTATTTCTTAAGAAAGAATATAAAATATATTTAATTGAATTGCATTATTAAAAATATTTAAGGTTTTTATTGGGTGAATGAAATGAAAATTTTAGATTTAAAAAAACCGAAGAAATTTCTATATCTAATTATTTTGTGCTTGATTTTAAATATTTTTGTGTTTCCAATCAGTTTAAGTGGAAATTTTAATCTTAATGCTTATAATAATGGATATAATAATCACAATGATACATTAAAGAACCAAGGAGTTGTCTATGATGATTATACTAAGGAATGGATTAAGAATGGTGGATTTAATTTACCTGTCGATCCATGGACGAATGAAACAACTGGGGATACCTCTGATCTTCAAACCTCAGTCAGTGATGGAGCTGCTAACTATGATGTTTTGGGAGATAAAGGAACTTATACTTTTGCCCAAGATCCCATAAGTTCAGGTTGGACTGCTGTTGAAAATCCTGATTTTCCTTCATACCCAGATACTTATACAATTAATGGAAGTGGAGCATGTGTTTCACATGGCTGGGATCTGGAGTCAGCAGATCAATCAGTTGCAGTAAACTGGGATCATAAAATATCTTTACCAGTTAATATGTCAGATTATGTCATTACATCAGCAAGCATTAAAGCAGTTGTTAATGGAACGGTTACTGTTCCCTCTTTTCAGAGTTCGACTTTTCAATCACATGGTGTTGAAGCTGGAAATGACTTAGGAACAAATACTACGCAATATGCCACTGGAGATTATGTTCAATTTTATGTCTTAATTTCAGATATCCCAAAAAACAATGTTTACGAAATCGCCTCTAACAAGACTACAAATTTAGGGCAAGATTATCCCCCAATACCTACTATGGGAGATACCTTAATGGTTCCAGTATCCGAACAATCTTTAATATTTTATCTTACTTCCGTTTTAAATAATGATCATCAGAATTTTACTTTAACAATTGGAATGAGAATATGGTGTGAGGATAATTTTCCTCAAGATAGTGATCACTTTAACCTACTTATTATTAAATCAGTAAATCTTACCTTCACATATGAAAAAAAGATAGATCAATTATCCACACTCTCATGGAAACAAACGGGTAATCAAGTCCCAACCGGAAATGTTAATATTGCCAATGCAACACTTAATTTTAAATACAAAATAAATGATACGTGGACTAACTCTTCCCCAAACTCCGAACTTCGAATGAAAATTAATAATAATCTTTTCGGAGAAACGGTTAAATTAAGTTCAGCGACTACAAGCTTTCAAAATGCAAAAGTTGGGGGATTTGATGTAACACCTCTAATTAGTAAAGGCGTTAATATAACCTTATCTATCCAAGCTTATATGGCAGATCAATTTATCTTAAATCGAACTATTAGGATCTCAATTGATAATGTTTCTTTAGTCATTAGCTACACAAAAGGAACAACTGAGGATGTTACATCTTTAGGCTTGATATTAAATAATGTTAATAGAACCTTGGAGAAGTCTGTAACTGTTACATATGGGAAAAATGTAAATATTACGGCACTTTATCGAGATAGTACAAACGCGTTTATTCCTAATGCTACTGTAACATTAAGCGGAACAGATTTTGCTTCTCGAGATCTAAAAGAAAATAGTTCCTTGGGATCATATTATATGGTTTTAAATTCCACAATTTTCGGATTAGGGGATACTTACTTAAATCTCAAAGCAAGTAAAAAATACTATGAAACGAGAGAAGCCACAATTTTAATTAACGTCGCTAGTAGAGATACTGAATTACAATTATTCCTAAATAATGATAATAAGACTCTTGATAAATCTCAAGATGTTTCCTATGGAACTACCTTAAATATAACGATTTTATATCAAGATCTTGAATATAATCCAAAGAGGCCTATCTCTCAAGCAACGGTTAACTTAACAGGTATAGGATCTGTTAAGACTTTAAATGAATCTAGTCAATATAAAAACTATTATATCCTTATAGAAACAAGTAAATTAGGTCTTGGTAATACATATTTAACCGTGGAGGCCGAAAAACAAAATTATACAACCCAATCAATACGATTTAAAATAAATGTCTATGAGAAAGAAACTTATTTAGATGTATTTCTTAACGGTACATCTACATCAAGCTTCAGCTTTTACAATACATCAATTGGAGACTCAATAAATATTACTGTGCAATATCGTGAACAAGATACAGGGTATCTAATAAATAATGCAAATGTGAGCGTATTTTCAAAAGATCTATGGATATTACAAAAAGATCCAATTTATGATCAGTATTATGTTATTATTCCAACTGTAGATTTAGGGACGGGTGTTAATGTTTTATCAATTGTAGCAAGCAAAGCTAATTATTCGACTAAAACTGAGGAAGTTACCACATTTGTTAACGAGAGAAGGTCTGAAATACAACTATTTTTAGATGGTGTTCCTAAAAGTGATGGAGGCAAAATTACAGTTGAAGTAGATGCCACAATTAATATTACTGTTAGTTATAGGGATTATTTTAACAATGATTTTCTCCCAAATGCTTCAGTAAGATTAGTCGGAAGGGGAAATTTTACTCCATATACCTCTCTTGAACAATATACATTTATGATAAATGCAAGCGAACTTGATCAAGGTATAACTGTATTGACTGTCTTTGCCGAAGTTAAAAATTATGAATCTCAATTTCTTAGATTTTTCATAGAGGTAATCCAGCGCCAAACAACACTATCACTTATAATAAATGGAGAACCAAAGACTTCCGATCCAGTAATAGACGTACCAATTCAAAGTGTAATTAATTTTACAGTTATTTATAATGATAATAAATCATTTTCGCACATTCCTGAAGCAACGATCAAGTTAATTGGAGAGGGATTAGATTTAAATTTTACTGAGAATACAAAATTTGGACAATATACTTTGATTATTAACACTAAGAAAGAATTAAATATAGGAGTGAATCTCCTCACTATATATGCGAGTGCAACTAACTTTGAACAAAAGATAATTAATCCAAGAGTCACAATTAGAAGAATAAACGCGTTAATAGCCCCAATTGGGATATCTGATAATAAAATGGAAGTAAGACCATCAACAAAATTCACTATTAAACTCAGTTTGAATGATACCGATTTTGGAGGTTCAATACCAAATGCGACTATGTCGTTCAGATGGGTTTTTGGAAGCGGTGTAATAACTGATAATAATCATGATGGAATTTATGAGATAAATGTAAATGGTATCCCGGATGGATCTTACACTATGACCATAACTGCTGATGCTGGAGATAATTATGATTTTCAGACCCTACAGTTAACTATTTCAGCAATTCGACCAGTACAGGAAATTATGGGATTCCAAATTGGATTACTTATCGCAGCTTTGGCTGCAATTGGATTAGGTGGTTACTTTATTGCATACATCACAGTTTTTAGATATCCAAAGCAAGTTAGAAAGATAAGAAAGTTCAGGAGATCTCTTAAAAAGAAAAGTGCTCCGAATGTTAGTATTACTGATAGACAAACAACCTTTAGAAATCAATATCAAAATGAATTAGGGAAAGTTTCAGATGACTTGGGCACTAAGCCAAAGAATATAAGTAAAATTCAACCTAAACCCAAAGTGGAAGATGTATCTGATAAAAGCTAAAAATTAATTTTTTTATTCCTTTTTATTTATTTTTGCAAAAATATAAGAATCATAAAACTCATCTCTTATTTTCATATAAGATCTTAATAGACCTTCCTTATCGAAATCACACTTTTCAAAAAGATAGATCGATTTTTTATTAGGTAATGCGATATGGGCTTCTAATCGAATTAATTTTAGATAATTAAACGCGATACTTTCAAGTAAAGATAATGCTTGAGTACCAATTCCTTTATTCCAATATTTTGGAGAAATCCAAATGCCAATTTCAGCTCTTTTATGTTTCCATTTAATGTTCCAGATATTTACTGCCCCTGTTCTAACTATTTCCTCTTTTTCATTTTGATATTCAATAATATATACAAATTGAATAAGACTTTTCCAGTATTTTAAGTATTTCTTGACTAGTTTTCTTGAATTGCTAAGCGAGGTCAAATGAAGGGAGATATATCTAGTTACATCTGGATTTTTAAGATTTTTATAAAGAAATTTTTCATCTTTTTTATCAATCTTTCGTAATTTAACTTTCTCGTTAGCTTTCTCTTTTATTATTTTAAGATTGAAATTCATATATCTATATCTTTTTTAGGTTTTTTCTAATAATTTTATGCATTTTCCTATCTAAAAATTATATCCATTTTTATTTTATTGATGACTCAAGATATATCAAGCATTCTTTTCATTTGTACAGGTAATACAGCAAGATCTCCATTAGCGGAGTATTTAGCAAGATATTATGCTAAAGAATACAATTTAAATATATCTTTTTCCAGTGCAGGATTTATTAATGCTTTTTCATATATGCAACCAGAATCGAGGAAATATCTTTCAACGAAAGGAATTAATCATTCAAACTTTAGACCGCAATTAATCTCGAAACGACTTATAAAAAACTACGATTTAATAATCACTATGGAAACTTCACATAAAAGAGATATTCTAAGAGAATATAGTGCTATTAATAATTTAAATGAAAAAGTTTTCACTTTGAAAGAATATATAGGTGAAGGTGGGAATCTGGATATTCAAGATCCCTATTATACCAGCAACGAACAATATAGGGAAATTGCTGCTGAAATTGATAAATATCTGCGCAGAGGGATTATTTTAAAGATGTGATACCTAAAGATCTTATTACAGATGATCCAACATTTAACGCAGAGCCCGGTTATGTGAATGTTGATAATTATTGATAATTATATAAATTATCTTGGAGATTTAGTTCTTATTCCTCCTCTCTTGCGTATAAAGTAAATACCTACTCCTAGTGCAGCAGCTACACCAACTGATACGCCTACTATAATTAGTATCAATGGCCAGTTAATTGGAGTTGATATTTGAGGGGATCTAATGTTCAAAATAGAAGTTTCATATTGACTAAGTGCGATTTTAAAAGTAATTAATTCGCCTGCATTCTCTACTTCGAAAAGTAGAATAAATTTATCAGATGGTACACCGAATTCAAAGGTCGAATTTGTAGAGATTGTGTTCCCTATAAGACGTTCTTCGTTGTTAGGACCACTTCCAGTTACCCAGGGCAAATCTTGTAAAAGATAAAGCTCATAATTGCTAACATTATACATTGCGACTACAAGTTGAGTCCAAGCATATTTCTTTCCCGTGCATTCTATTGCGAAATAACTTTCATCGGAAGAAATACCTAAAGAAGCTTCAGTGTGATTATACGTTTTAGATAATGTATAATTGTAAAATGTTCCATTAGTAAAACCATAGCTATCATCAGTATAATTATTAATTTGGAATTCATGTAATTCCGGTTGAGATGTAATATCATATGATTCTTGTACCCTATAGTTCCAATAATTCTCAATCGAAAGTCTTAACTTGACATCACCAGCAATAGACCAGTGGTTTGGTATTACAAGTAACTTATATGGCCCTTCTTTCAGTCCAACGATATTTGGATCAGAAGTGGTAACTAACCAACCTTCGGTAGAATATGTAAGATGTGAAGATTCTTGATTAAGAATGATATTCTGTATATTAGTTAATTGTGTCGTTGGTTCCCAGAAATCACTATAAACATAGCCACTCTTTCCAATTAAATAGAAATTAAAATCTCCTATTATAGAGATATTAGAAAGCTCAATTAAATCAATATATGGAACGTCAATATTATAATTGTTATCACAACTAATATTAAGCCAATAATAATTAGATTCGTTGGAAATATATGATATATTGAAGTCACATCCTCTTCTCCATGATTTAAACTGAGCATCATTCAGATCTAAAACCACACTCCCATTAGCACTTCTCAATTCATTTGTATCATCAGAGGCTATATTTAAATTTTCCCAAGAATTACCAGTCCAAACAGAGGCATATGGATACCAAGAGCCTCCACTTCCTAATTGGGAAATATTAAAATCGATATCGTGCCATTTTTCTGGGAAAGCGATTAAAAGCTCATCACCTACATTTTCCATCGCTGGAAATGATTGTCCTTCTGTTAATGATTTTGAAGTAACATCAGTATATTCTCCAGAAGTCACATTATAAGTTAAAACATAAGATGGATCTGCGGAATTAGCTAATAAAGGAGAATAATCATCCGCTAACATCGTTAAATTGAACCTATATTGACCTGTGTCTTTTATATTGATATCAAACCATTGAGCTTGTTTTAATTGGGAATTATCATCAAAAGATTTAAATTCTGCCATGTTTACGTCTTTAGGGTAACTCTCTGGATATGTGAGCTCTGTAATTGGAATACCTTCTGAATTATGATCAACTATTCTTGAACTTATTTTAAAGACACCATTTTCATTATTGACACTGTTGATAATCACAGCATGATAGGTACCAGCGGGCATATAATAGTAATAATAATCTATACCATTATCTGCTACCTGTTGACCAGGGGCAATTAAATGCATAAAATTTAAATTTTTTGAGTTTGAATAAACAAACATTTTATTTGTTCCAAAAATACCTGGACCTATATCTGGATCTCCCAATCCTAAACTCGTAAAGTTAAATCGAATAAAATTATCCCGACTCGTCGAAAATTGAATCCCTTCAGGCGTATTCGCTAAAGTCTTGATTGTAAGATCATTCCCTATTTTGTATGATGTTGAATCAATTTTTCTAACTGTCATCGAAAGTCTGTATAAATTCAATCCAGAGATTGAAAAATAGACCTTTCCAGTTTTAGAAAAGATAAAGGGATAAATATCAGCTAAATTTGCTATACTAGATATTCCTGTGTATTCTCCGTAATTGTCATTTATAGATGCAACAAAAAAGTTTATATTATAAGTACCACCAAGATCGTAATCAGTTCCAATGTTAATTTCTACTTTTTGTCCAGCAGATCCAGAAATGATAAACCATTCAGTACTCCATTTTTGATTATTCATATCATCAGTTGTAGGAAAATCTCCTCCAGACCCTCCTATAACAACTCCGCCGATAGGAACATTAAATTTTTCAGAATTTAGAAAATCTAAAATAACATTAGACGGATAAATTGAGGGAGATGCATCTATTAATAATCTATATGTACCAGGTTTGCTAGCAACAAAAAGTATGTATCTAAAGATAATTGTGCTTGAACTATCTCGAGCTGCTCCATAATAAGTGTAGAGTTGCTTCCCATTTGGATCTCTAAGAAAGTAATTGTCCATGGGATTTTCGTTAGGATTAGGTAGTAACCAATCCACTTTTAAGACTTTTGGTCCAGCACTTCCAATTTTCAAATCAACTTGTAAAGGAATTCCTTGGGATAGTTGAATTGATAACTGTTGGCTTTCACCCATAGTATAATAATCATATACTGAACTAAAAGTAAATGGATCTAATTTATCTGCTTCTGCATTATATGCACTCATATTAAGCCAGCGTGCGTTCCATGGATTCACATAATTATTGGATGATTCAGTTTCCATTTTATAATTTAAATATTCAGGATACGATGTTAGAGAAATATCATTCCCCGGATCATTAATAACTAGAGGGGTACCCTCGGGATTCTGATTCCAATCCATAACCTTAAAAGTGCCTTGATTACTCCCATCCACACTAAAGGTTGTATAAGTTCCAGGTGAGGGAACCAATGCAACATAAGATAAGGGATCTTCTTTCTGCAAATTTACAGTGACCCCTTGTGATTTTAAAGAAGCACCTAAAGCAAAAACAATGTTAAAACTGCTAAATAACAACAAAGAAGTAATGACCAAGAAACTGATTGAAACTTTATTTCTTTTTAATATTTTCATAGTATTCGCCTTAATACTTATTAAGTCTTTTTAAGTAAAATTTACTGTTAAGATAATCTCAAATGTAAAAGATATTAAAAAAATAAGGCCTCAAACAAACTTAGGGAGCTATATTAACATAATAATTAACAAAAAGTACAATAGCTAAAATAGCAAAAATTACAATAAAAACCAAAAAACAATACCAATAAGTTCTACTTTGTGATTTTAATATATCGTATGGTCCTTTATCTTCATCTGACATATCTAATAATTATCCTCCAAGTGAAAATATTATAAAAATCATTACTTTTAATCTATTTCAGTAAATTTAATCTTTCTTTTTCAGTTGAGAGAACTTTTCTTTATTTAATCATAATTCCTAAAGTCCTTTAAATTATTATAGGAATATATAAAAAATATAAATTTGTTTCTTTTATTGAAAAAATTCAACGGGTGAGATTTATATGACGAATTTAACAGAATCTAAATGTATACCATGCGAGGGAGGCATTCCACCTCTTAGTGAAAAAGAAGAAGATATGTATATAAAACAGATCGAGAATTGGTCTCTAAATAGAGAACAGATTCATAAAATCACTAAAACATTTTACTTCAATGACTTTAAGGAATCAATGAAATTTGTGAATAAAGTTGCCGAAATCGCGGAGGATGAGGGACACCATCCCTATATATATTTATTATGATGAAGTTGTTTTGGAATTATTTACTCACGCAATTAAGGGTTTACATAAGAATGATTTTATTCTTGCAGCGAAAATTGATGAATTATATTTATAAATTCCTTTTCACAATTTCAAAATTCCATTATTCTATTTTTGTTTCTATCAGATTGGAAATTTTCCTAAAATAATCTCTCTTCAAAAGAATGTGAAATTGAATTAGATTAGAATGAAATTATAAGATTTCTCTACATATTAAATTTAAAAAAGAGTTGAGTAAAAATATAAAATTAAGGTTACTTGATTCTTCCCTTTAAATCATCTGCTTTCATTTTATTTTTTTGAGCAATAAGTTCTCGTGCATCATCTGCCTTATCCCATACATTCCATAATAAAACCCCTTTGACTTGGTTATCTTTTAAGTAATAAATGACACCTTCTTCAAAAAGTTCATTCCAATCTTCTACAAGATCTAATTTTGGATCTAATAAGCCAACAGCTTCATAACCATAATCAAATAAATCAGAATAAAACATAGATTGATGATCATATATAGATTTTTCTCCCGTCATATTTTCTCCCGCTACCCATCCCATCCAAATCGCATTATCTTCATGTTCAACTCTAATAGGATTTTCGAATACAGGATCGGGATATCTAGCTACGTCACCTGCCGCATAAATATCTGGATCTTCGGTTTGCAAATATTTATTTACTTTAATACCATTATCGATTCTCAAACCAACATCTTTTGCTAATTCTACATTGGGTTCAATCCCTAATCCAGCAACTACAACATCAAAGGTTAATAGTTTCTCACTCTTTGTCGTAACTTTAAATTTACCATTTTCCTTTCTAATATTACTTACGAGTTCTCCATTTAATACAGTAATTCCCTTTTCACGATAATAATTATTAATATGATCACTAAGTTTTTTTGGAAATATTAGTGCACAAATCCCTGATTCTGGGAAAATCATTGAAACTTCCGCCTTTGAGTTATACATTTTAATTCCAGCTGCAATTTCTGATCCAATAAACCCTCCTCCTATAACCCCAAATGAGTTGTTTTTATCGGCAAGAGTTTTTAATTTCTCAAAATCATCTCGAGTTCGATAATAAATTATATCTTGGATATTCATGTTTGGAAGTTTTCTTGGAGATCCTCCAGTGGCAATTAAAAGCTTTTGATAAGAATATTCATTTCCTTCGTTATCATTTACGTTCTTTTTATCTCTATCAATTTTGTTTACTGTTTTTCCAAGATGGAATTCTAGGTCATAATCTTCTGTTCCTAAATCAATATCATCCAATTCTTCTTCTCCTTTCCAAATTGATTTACTTAATGGTGGCCGAGCATAAGGAGGAAATTTTTCACTTGAAATTAACCCGATTGATCCCTCCTTGTCATGTTCCCTAATCCCTTGAACGGCAGAATCTGCAGTCATACCACTCCCAATTATTAAATATTGATAATTAAATTTTCCCATCCCTTTCACCAATTTACTATAATTTATTTAATTGTCTTATTTTTTTGTTAACTAACCTATAAATTAAATTCTGTTGTTTGATAGAAATTAATAGGTCAGTTTTAATTAAAGTTAAAAGAAATTTTATTTGGTTAATATTTAAATTTAGAGTTTAAAAATTATAAAAAACATAAAGAAGTTATTCTTAATCGATTTATTTTTCGACGGGAAAGAATCATGAGGGGGATACAAAAAAAGAATAGTTAGGTGTAACATATCCAACTCAATCGAAGTAAATTTTATTACTTTGTTTTTAAATACTCTATTTTTGAATGGATATGCTAACCAATCAATTATATTAATTATGCTTTAATTTTATCTTTTACAGTGATCAATGCTAATCCAAAAGCTAACAACATAATATAACGGTATAAATTTAGCTATAATTTGAACAAATACGGGAAAACTATTCACTGGAACGAGCATTCCACTTAAGGCCATAGATGGAAGTGCTATTAATGGTGCCATTTGTACTGCCTGTAGCTCATTTTTTGCAAAATTTGATAAAAATACTGCTAAAAGGACATGAAGAAGTGAAAATAATACAAGCATACCAAATAACAGAAAGATGTTACCTTGAATGATGACACCAAATAATCCAATACTAATTATCAAAATAGCACTGACCATTAAAAGTGAAAGTATTGTTAGTGAAATTGTATATCCTACTAATCTTTCTGATGCTCGCAATGGAGTCGCATAAAGTCGTTCCTCTGTACCACCTAATGATTCTCTTTTGATCGTAAGAAGCGATATTAATAGTACTAAAAAGGTTATAACAAAAGCGATTACTGAAGGGATACTGGTATCTAAACCACTGAATTCAACTCCTCCAAAAGCAAATTGTTGCGTAATTGTTATTCCTTTGGTTCCAAGAGCTGATTGCATAGCTTTCTGTAAAGCAACCAAAACCGTAGCTTTTATCGTAGGTTTGGTAGCATCGATATAGAGTAATATTGTGACATTTATTTTTTTTATTATCAAAAAAATTTCCTGTATTATAATGAACTCTATCATCGCTTTTTAAAGCGTTTGTTATGTTTGTACCAAATGAAAAAGTTACATTTACACCTGGGGGAACAATTGTTGTATACCCTTTATCTTCATTATCAACTAAGATTGGAATATTTTTTATATCTCCTCCGAGAGCAAAACCAAAAATAAGAATTGTAACAATAGGCATAATAATAATCATTCCAAAAGTACGTCGATCTCGACTTATTTGCCTTAAAACGCGACGTGTGATTAGAAAAACTCTTTTAAAAGAGAAATGAGAAGGTTTAAAATCTTCAAGAAATTCTTTATTTTCTTTATCTTCTTCAGTCATCTTTAAACCTCCGTTTACTTAATTTAATAAATACATCTTCAATTGTTGTTACATTGTGTTTTTCTTTCAATTTCTCAGGTGTACCTTCATCAATCAATTTACCAGCTCGAATTAACCCGATTCTATCTGCTCTTTCTGCTTCGTCCATAACATGTGTAGTAAGGATAAGTGTTAATCCATCTTTTTTTAGTTCATTGAAATATTCCCAAAAAAATTTACGTAAAATAGGATCAATTCCAACCGTTGCTTCATCTAAAAAAACAACGCGAGGAGAGTGAACCAATGCACAAGCCATACTTACACGACGTTTCATTCCACCAGATAGATTGGAAACTAATGTATCTTTTTTATCATCAAGTTTTAAGATTTCAAGTAGATGAACGACTTCTACTTTAAATTTTTGTTTATTCATTCCATACAAGTAAGCAAAAAATCTGACGTTTTCCAATACAGTCAAGTCATTGTATAATGAATATTCTTGAGGAGCAATTCCGATATTACGCGCTATTATCTTTCGATTTTTTGGCTGCTTTAAACCAAAGACATTAATCGAACCAGAGGTAGGATCAAGCATGCCAGTCAACATCTTTATAGTTGTTGTTTTACCAGATCCATTCGCTCCGATGAATGCATAGATTTCACCTTTTCGAATGCTTAAATTCAAGCCATCTACCGCTTTTACTTTGCCTTGCTTGTAGATTTTTACTAAATTTTTTGTTTCTATTACCATATTTGTTTCAGACATATTTTCACTACAAGGCTTAGTCGATTTAATCTTAATTATAATCTATAATCTTAAAACTTATTGATTTTCTTAAAAGTTAAATTTTCTTTTAATAGAAAATAAATTGACAGAATTTTTCATTATTTTTTAAGTAATCATACTTTTAGAAGACGTCACATGACACATCATACAAGGGGAAGAACCTTTTCAATATCTCTTTTTTAAGATCTAAAAATTGACTTTTTTAACCGGTTTTTTTACAGAGAAGAGCACACTGTTAATCAATAAAAAGCCTCCTAAAATTAAAATTGCTGTGTATATGGAAAAAATATGAGCAAGAAAACCAGTAATAGGTAATATAATAACTTGACCCAATGATTTCGATAAAGCTAAAATAGAACCTTCTGTGGCTCTTCTTTTTGATGTTGCGTTTAAATGAAATTGATTATTAGCAATTGGAGATCGAATATTTTCAATAATCGTAACTGTGAAAAATAGAATTACTCCAATAATTGAAATAAACCTAAAGCCCAGAATTAAGACTGGAATCGCTGCAAAAAAAGTTAACCAATTTATAGTTCTTTTTAAACCAAATCTATTCTGAAAAACATAAGAATATCTAACTGCCAATGCAGTAATAAGTAGGGATCCAGAATAAATTAATCCAAAAAATGCAATTGGAATTTTAGCGTCAATCATATAGGGTTGAATAAATTTTTCGAGTGCTGCCAAAACTGAAGTAAAAACCATGATATTAAAGGTTATACGTAATAAACTGGATTTTTTAAATATTTCAAAAAAAGAATTTTTTACTAAAACAAATGAAGCTTTAAAAGTGACCCCTTCTCCTTTTTT
>JARRLT010000009.1:0-16726 GCA_037386725.1 Promethearchaeota archaeon | reverse complement strand
TGGATTCATTGGTATGTAGTAAACATCCCCAATAATATCTCTGAAATTTCTCAAGGAGGTCCTATTCCAGGAATAGAATTAAAAAATGACTACGGAAAAAAAGGTTATGGGGGTCCTGCACCTCCAAGTGGAACGCACCGTTATTTTTTCCGAATTTATGCTCTGAATGTTGAAGAAATTAAGGATATTATCGGATATGCAGCGGACAGAGGGATAAGAGTTATTCCTGAGATTGATGTACCCGGTCATGCAACCGCAATACTGACGGCCTTTCCGGAACTCGCAAGTGCTCCTGGCCCTTATGAAATAGAGAGGCAGTGGGAGATATTCGATCCGACTTTAAATCCGGTAAAAGAAGAGACATATATATTTGAATTCTATGATGATGAGATCACATTAGAGAAAGATAAAAAGGAAAATAGAAGGAAATTAAGAGAAGAATACAATGATGTAAATTTTGAAGAAGATTTAAATAAAGAACAGTTAAAGATTATCAATAATATTAAAGGTCCTATGTTAGTTATTGCAGGGGCTGGCTCGGGAAAGACGAGGACGATTGTATATTCTGTAGCAAATTTGTTACTATCGGGAGTTTTCCCAAATGAAATTATGCTTGTGACTTTTACTAATAAAGCCGCTAATGAAATGATAAAGCGAGTTGAAAGATTATTAGGAAAAAGACCGAAAGGTATCTGGGCAGGTACCTTTCACGCTATAGCAAACCGATTTATCAGAAAATATGCGAAAAAGCTCGGATTGAAATCGAATTACACAATTATGGATGAACCTAATGCGAAACAATTAATGAAATTGTCAATTGATGCTGCAAACGCTAGTGATCTTGATGAGAGATTTCCAACATCTCCAATGACTAAATCTATTCTCTCTTATTCCATAAATTGTAATAAATCAATTGAAGAAATTGTTAAATGGAAATATGAACAGTTTAGTACAGATGAGATCATTTCAAAGCTAAAAGAAGTTTTCAAAATCTACAGGCATAAAAAGGCAAAAGATAATTTAGTCGATTTTGATGATCTTTTAATTTATTGGAACCAACTATTAGATGAAAGATCCGTTGCGCAACTCATTGCGAGAAGGATTAAATATGTTTTAGTGGATGAATACCAAGATACTAACTATATCCAAGACGAGATAATTTATAAAATTGTTCAACAAAACCCAGAAAAAAATGTTATGGTCGTTGGAGATGATGCACAAAGCATTTATGCTTTTAGAGGGGCTAATTTTGAGAACATTCTTAATTTTCCTCAAAAATATGAAAATTGTAAGACCTACCGAATAACATATAATTATCGAAGTGTTCCGGAAATATTAGAATTAGCAAACGACTCTATTCAACATAATGTTAAGCAACATAAGAAAAAGATGAGATCTACTCGTTCAAGTGGTCCTAAACCATTTTTAGTTGATGTTGGAGATGATGAAGAACAAGCTAAATTTATTGCAAATCAAGTGTTAGCCTTGAGAAATGAAGCCTTTGAATTAAATCAAATGGCAATCCTTTGTAGGGCGGGATTTCATACACTCAAAATAGAACTAGAATTACAAGCGAAAAATATTCCATATGAAGTCAGGGCGGGAGTTTCCTTTTTTGAAAGAGCACATGTCAAAGATTTATTATCACATCTAAGTTTAATAGATAATCCGTACGATGAAATATCATGGTCACGCGTCTTTTCAACGATTAATGGACTTGGAGCAACTTCGGGAACCAAGATATTTTCTGCGATATCCATTACAGAAGATCCGATCTCTAAGATTATAGAGCCCAACTTTTTTGATATTGAAATGAAAGGAAAAAGAATTCCTAGTAGAGGAAGTACTAAATTACAAAGAAGAGCGAAAAAATTAGTAGCTTTAACACCTGAAGATGATCCCTCTGAAATAATAGAAAGATTATTGGAAATTCTAAAAGAACATTTTAAATCGAAATATGACAACTGGCAAGATCGAATAGATGATATAAAACAATTAAGTGTCTATGCAAAACAGTTTGAAAGTATTAGAAAATTTTTGGAAACTCTTAGTTTAAATAAATCAGATATTGAATCAAAAACGGTTGTTAAAGGAACTCGAAATGAAGAAGAACAGCCATTAATCATTTCTACAATCCATCGAGCTAAAGGTCTTGAATGGAAGATTGTTTTTATTCCTATGTTATGTGAAGATTACTTTCCTTCAAGTAGAGTTGTAGGAGATAATGAAGCTTTTGAGGAAGAAAGAAGAGTTTTTTATGTAGCAATTACAAGAGCAAAAGATCAATTATTTTTAATTACACCCTCCATTGTTAGGGGTTTTGGAGGATATCAGACTGCAAAATATTCCCAGTTCATTTCAGAATTAGATCCTGGTCTTTATCGAAAATCTTCTGTAGAATTTAAGCCTCCGAAAACGAACCAAAAGAGATCTTTCAAAAAAACAGAAAATAATGAATTAAAGGATTTTAAATCTGCCCTAGATCTTTTTATAGAGTCAGAAAAGCGTAAAGAAAAGAATGATCTGTAAAGATTAATAGATCTTATGTTAAAATGATCCATTATAGATTTTTATATAAATAAGTTTAATAATCTTTTGTGAGTCCAATTAAGACCATTAAGAATAAGAAATTCTTTTTTATCTTTTCATTAGTCTTTCTAGTTTGGGAAACCTTTTTGGTGACATTATTAATTGGGAGTGAAAGAAATATTCAATTTTTTGATGTTCTTTCTAAAACCAACGTATCAAATTCATATAGTTCTATTGTAAATCCTTTACGTTATTTTGTTGAACCCATTGCTGGATTATCTTATATACTTGGGATGGATTTTGATTGGATAATTCCTTTTATAATTATTTATATAGTTTTAAGATTTCTATATTTATTTTTAAAGCGCAGGAATGCCATTTCTGCTCCCTTTCGCATAAGTTTTTTAAATCCGCTTCAAAATTTAATTACTTTTACTTTTACAGTCCTGATGGTCATGCTGATTATTGTAGGAGTTATCATACTAATTGGTTATATTTTCTTTGGATTTTTTATTATCAACTTAAACTTTATGAGGATTATTCAAGTTGGAACTAAATTTAGTTTTCTCTTTATAATTGTAAAATTTTTAATAACGTTCTCTAAAAAAATTGAAAATCGGTTAAATTTGACAAACCTTAAGTCACCTCCTCTTAAATTCTCTCTTAAAAATAACTTAAAATTAAAATTAATAAAATCAATAAGAAAAGAAGCCTTTTATTTTGTAGGATTTCTCGTTCTTTTTCTTGAATTAAATATAATATTAATTTCTATCCCTCTCCCCGTTCATAGAATCAATACATCTTTAAATGAAGATGAATTTTTAATTGATTTTCACGGGCATACTATATATTCTGATGGGTGGCTAACTCCAGAACAAAGAGTATTATGGTACATGGAACATGGCATAAATATTGCAGCCTTTTCTGATCATGATAATTTAAATGGAGCACACATAGCAAATCAATTTGTTCAACGATTTAAATTAGATTTTAAAGTGATTACCGCGGTAGAATATACAGATCATCAGAATGACATCCATTTAAATTATTATGGAATAGATGAATTAGTGGTACCCTTAGAATCTAAAACACAAAACGGGCCAATTGCAATGAATGTTTCAGATATGATTAAATACATAAAGGGTAAGGGAGGATTTGTTATAGTAAATCATTACAATGAAAATTTAAATGATAATGGAGATATTGGAAGCCCCTATAGTTTAGAAGATTTAATGAAATGGGGAGTTGATGGATTTGAGATTTTAAATGCGGGGACTTATCAAGGAGATATTTTACGTGAATTCTGTTTAAATAATAGTTTAATTTGTTTAGGAGGATCAGACATTCATACAAATGAAGAATTACACACATTTGTAAGATTAAAATTGAAAAATCCTATGAATAAAACTGTTGAAAATATTTTCCAAACATTACATAATAATACTCATCAAGTTATCCAAATTTATCTATATCCGAAATTATTTACTCTTCCAGATAACAATTTTTTAGGCTTTACTTTATTTGAGAAATCTTTAAACTATTTTTTTCACATTGGAAAATTAAAGATAATTTCTTGGATAATATGGTCAACATCAATTTATGTAATTATATCAACGGTTATTATTAAGAAAAAAAGGGATATTCATAATGAATAAGGCAAATAATTAATAAAGTAAAGATTTTAAAATTAGATTTTAATAACTGAATTAGGTTACAAATTAATTTAAGAGGAATTGTTAATTATACTTAAGGTGATCTAAGTGAATGCTCATTCTGCTTTCATAAACAAAGATAACATGATTCTTTCAACAGATTTTTATCAATTAACAATGTGTGCAGCATATTATCAATACAACTTAGAAAATAATATAAATAATAACGATGATATTAGTACATTTGAACTTTTTGTAAGAAGTCTGCCTAAAAACAGAAATTATCTAATATTTGCTGGGTTAGAACAGATTATATACTATCTCCAAAATGCAAGATTCACACAAAAAACCATCAATTATCTAAGGAATAGAAATGATTTTAAAAAAATAGATAATAGATTTTTTGAGGAATACTTGCCGAATTTTAAATTTGAATTAGATGTCTGGGGGATGAGAGAAGGAGAAATATTTTTTCCAAATGAACCAGTTATAAGAGTAACTGGACCTACAATACAAGCTCAATTAATAGAAACTTATATTTTAAGTGTGATGAATTATCAGACTATAGTTGCCTCTAAAGCCTCCAGGATCAGGAATATTGCTCCCGACAGGATATTATTAGAATTTGGTACCAGAAGAGCTCATAGTCCTTTGGCTGGGATTTACGCTGCAAGAGCAAGTTATATTGGAGGATTTGATGGTACAAGTAATGTAACAGCGGATTTTGAGTTAGGGATTAATGCCTCTGGTACTATGGCCCATAGTTTTGTTCAAAAATTCGGCGAAATGGAAAGTTTTGACATCTATTATAAATATTATGGAAAAAATACAATTTTACTTATTGATACGTATGATATTACAAATGGGGCTAAAAAAGCGACCAAATTTGGGAATAATATAACAGGTGTGAGAATAGATTCAGGAGATCTTTCTGTTGAAGCAAAAAAGGTAAGAGAGATTCTAGATGCAAATGGTTGTGATCAGGTCGCAATTGTATTAAGTTCCAACTTAGATGAATATTTAGTAAAGGAGATACTCGATAATAAAGCTCCAGTTAAAGCTTTTGGGATAGGAACTGAGTTAGTAACATCAAGCGACGCTCCAACGCTTGGAGCTGTTTATAAATTAATGGAACATAATGAGGAACCGAAAATTAAGACTAGTGAAGATAAGAAAACCTATCCTAGCTCAAAGCAAGTATATCGTAAGTATAATAACGAGAATAAAATAATAAAAGATATTATTGCCCTGCATAACGAAGAAAAACCAGAAGAATGTAAAGCACTTTTGGTTCCGATTATGAAAAAAGGGGAACTGATTTATGAAATTCCAAGTTTGAAAGAATGTAGAGAATATTGTCTTCAAACAGTGAAAACTTTACCAGATAATTTTAAACAATTGAAAAAAGTAAAAAAATCCTTTAATGTTAAAATTTCAGAAAAATTAGAAAACTTAACCACTATCCTTAGAAATAAGTATAAATAATTTAGAAAAGCATATTCATAAAAAAGAATTCTTTCATGAGTATTACTTGCAAAATAATATAAAATAAGACTTTAATTAGATTTATCGTTCTAAATGTAATACCCTGTTCGATCTTCATGGATTCGGCTGTCATTGTCATCGTCATCATCATCATCGTCATCATCAGATCCCTTGAACATTTTAAGTAATTTCTTAATGAAATCATTATTCATTCCTTCTAAATTCTTTAAATCATCAATATTTATTTTAAATTTAGCTCCGTTTCCTAAAGGAACGATTCTATTTTGAATATCCCTTCTCATTCTTTCCTTTTCTCTTTTTATAGCTAATATTTCTCTTTTTAGGATGTCTCTTAGTTCATTCGCGACAAGCTCTTCAAGTTCTTCAGGAGTTAGATCCGATAAAATATCAGCGTCAAATGATTTGGAAACTTTCTTGATAGCTTTTTGCCTCTTATCTTCTGGAATCTGCTCGATCGAATCCAAACCTAAAATACTTAAAACATTTAGCCAATCAATCTTTATACTCCACGAATCATCATAATCAAACATTTTATTTTTTAACACTCCGTTCTATTTAATAAAAATCAGTTTTTTAATTAAATTTTTTTGTTATACTTTGTCCCCAAGTTATTAACAAAATTGGTTAGATATAAATTTATATCTTTTGGTTTATAAAGTTTAAGCAAAAATAACATTGATAAAATCTAGTTAGAGAACTATTATTCTTAAGATAAAAAAGGTAAAAAACAAAGAGGGTTAATTTTCTTAAAAAAATTATTTATATTGATACGAAATTATTCCAAATAACTATCTAAGGAATCACTGAAATCATTAATTGATTTATTGTTAATTTCAGCGAATTTATATCTTCCGTGCGGACGTTTAGATTTCTTTTCCTTTAGAAATTTAGAAAAAGAATTCTCAAAATCGGTCGCACATAAACTTTTTTCCTCTGCAAACTTGATCTGCCCGAAATGTGATAAGTATTCGTAATCTTCTTCAGTCATTTTACTTTTTGACACCTTTATGTAATTTTAGTTTTTGTTAAAATAGTTTTTAAATTAAATCAATATTAATTTTATTAATTTTTTTAATATACAATTTGATATTTAAATATTTTAATACAAATACTATGATGTAGTTAATGTAAGTTTTAGACACAAACGTATATCATTAACGATCATTTCCGAAAAAAATGGGAAAAACAGATGATTTTTCTATGGGGTAGTTTAATATTTTTTATTATCGATTATAATTAAATAATCAGAAGTTTTTACGTTGAATTTATTAATTCGTTATGATAATTGTAAAATGACAAAAAAATGACTAGGAATATAGATGATAGAAAATATCTTACTTATTTATTACTTTCCTTGAATGTAGACGAATTAAAACAAATCTGCAGAGATTATAGTTTAAAGGGATACTCTAAGCTTAAGAAATTGGAATTAATTGAATTCATTTTGGATTCACTGGCAGAAGAAGAAATGAGAGAATTAATTAAGAATAAGGAACCAGAGATTATTGAAAATGGTATAAATAGCGCTTTAGAAAAGATAGCGGGAGAAGATAGAGAGCATATTAAAGCAATTAAGATCGTTAATCCCTCCAGGAATGAAGTGGAAATTGCATTTAAAGGATTTAATTGGGAAACAACATCTTTTCTCTCTATAACGGAAAAAAATATAGAGAATCCTGATAGAGATTGCGATTGTAGAATCGGTGCAAATATGGGTTTTTGTGGTCACTTTTGGGTAGGTTTTATCTTTTCATTGAAAAACGACTATTTTGATTTAAAAGATTGGACATTAACATATATCCCAAAAAACTTTAAAGAAAAAATTGATCCAGTAGAAATTAAAATACCTAGTAGTGTTGAAGAAAAAGAAGGAGAAAAGCCTAAAGAAGTAACTTTGATAGATAAAACTTCAGGCGAAGGAATATTAATAGGTTTTTTAGATTCTAGAATCACTGTTTATAATGGAGAAATCACCAAAATTGAGGAAAGAAAGTCTGAATTTCAAGGGAATGTTACAATCTATTATATGATTAACTTAAAAAATGTCAAATTCGGACCTCAATTGCAGAAAAAAAGTGAGTATGATGAAAATCAAATAAAAGAAATAGATGGATTATTGATACGACTGAGTGATACAAAATACAATAAATTAGAACCAAAAGAAGGAGATAAAGTGTCTTTTAATGGTTCTGTTGATAAAGATAATTTCTGGGGATTAATGTTGAAAAGGGTAACAAAAGTTAAGAGAGTATAGATCCACCAATTCTGATCTTTATTTTAACCTTTAGAGGATATAGTATAAACTTCTTGCACTCTATAAACCTCAAAGATTTATTAAGTACCAATTTATCACTTTTGGATGATTTTTATAGTAAAGAGTAGAAATCAGTGAAATAGATTAACTATTGGTTAATCAAATTTTTATATTAATGAATAAATTTTAATTGAATAATATCTATATTATATTAAATTAATTCTAATTTGTAATCACTCTTTTTTATAACGAAATCATTTTTGAATTTTGAGCTATTTTAGAAAGAGTTTATAAAATAGATTTTTTATAGAGGAAATTTAAAATGAGAATTTTATATGTTAATCCATCCCGTATTCAATCAGGTCTTGATGCCATCATTAAAGGGCCTCCCTTAGGACTTATATCGATAGCAGCAATGGTTCCAGACCACCAAGCGAAATTAATTGATCTAAAAGTAGATAATATCAGTGATAAGGCATTAAAACGAGAATTCAAAAAATCTGATGTTATAGCAATTACATCGATGACCCCCCAGATCTCAAATGCGATCGAAATTGCCACTATGGCAAAGAAATTAAAAGTAATTACATTAATTGGAGGATATCATCCAACATTAGATCCAGATTATGTTGTGAACCAAGACTCAATAGATTTTGTAATACGTGGTGAAGGAGAACATACATTCAAAGAAATAATTGAATATATTAAAACTCATGGAAACGATAAACAATCTCCCGAATTAAGGAAGATCAAAGGAGTCTCCTACAAAAAGGATGGAGAAATAATTCATAACCCAGATAGACCCTTAGAACGTAACTTAGATAATTTTCCATTACCTCGAAGGGATTTATTGGATGATAGTAAGTATATTTATTTAGGAGCCCAAGTTGCCCAAATTGAAAGTTCTCGAGGATGCCCCCATTCTTGTAAATTCTGCTGTATCCATAAAATGTGGAAGGATCCAACGAATCATGTTATGTATAGAACTAAAAGCATCTCTCGTATTATGAAGGAACTTTATGATATCAGCTGGAAAAATGATTTTGTCTTCTTTTGCGAAGATAACTTCACAATCAATGTGAAACGAACGAAAAAAATCCTTGAAACAATTATTAAATCGGGATTACCGAATAAACTCTATTTCAGTTGTCAATCGCGCATTGATACACTATATAACAATCCTTGGTTAATTGATCTTATGTATGAAGCCGGAATGAGACAAGTCTTTTTAGGAATTGAATCACTTCATCAACAGAGTCTAGATGCAATGAATAAGAAGAATACCACTGCTAAAATGACCCGAGAGGTAGTCAATATGCTTCAAAGCCGAGGGATTTCTATATTTGGAGGAATTATTATCGGATTTCCAGGAGAAACTAAAACAATGGTACGCGAAACGATTCAATTTGCTCGAAATTTACACTTAACTTGTATGCAATTCACACCTATTACTGCATTTCCTGGTACTGAATTTTATAATGAAATGAAAGCAAAAAATATGATCACTAGTTATAATTACAAAAATTATAATCTTTTCCATCCGATGATGCGAACTGAACACCTTACCCCGCAAGAAATGTATCAGTTAGTTGCAGAAGCTTATGCTTCAACTTATTTGGAAAAAGAATGGTTAGAAGTACTTATCAAGCGATACATTAATCCACTTGGAAAATATACATGGATGTATAAAAATATTCCGCGTTTTATCAAAGTAGTAATGAAAGAAGGTGTTCAAATGCTTCGAAGTCAAGGTATAACTAAAGATATCCTTTCTAATGAAATGAAGGAATTAATGAGAAATGGACATCATATTGAAGAGATAATCTCTGGAAACTCGAATAACGCTTAAATCTGTTAATATAAATAATTTTTAAATTCCAATTTCACCTTATTAATGTTTCGGATAATATCTTTCCTAATATATAATCCCAAGTTATTCTTCACCCTATGCTTATCAAAAAGAAGGAAAATATAACTAATTTCATTTAACTTTATAACGATTTCTTAAATGGCAATATTTTTGCTTTGGTGTATCATAGATCGTGATTCTGGGAGCATGGAAGTTAAACTCCTTTTTAATGAGGAGGATTAGAGGATTGCGGTGTTTTACTGATGCATAAAAGCACTCTTCAGGAATTGGTCACTACTGGCTATCTTCTTTAGATGTATTTTCTAAATCGGTGATTTCATACAACCCAACAAATCCTCAAGAAGTAAATCGTGGTGCTCTTTCCATGCTTCTTTATCTCTCTCTTGACCCCCCAAATACAAGCAGTGGGTTTCTTAGACTAAGAATATTTCTTTATCACCGACATTTTCTGAATTAAGTCATTAGAGATTCCTAAAGGAAAAATATTCCAAAAACCTCAGTATAACTGGCGACCTTTTCAGTTTACCGCAGAGGGATTGGAAGAGTATTCAACCTTGATACATATAGCCAAAAACAAGATAAAATATCCCGGTTTTAACGATATTATGGGAGGATTTAATTTTTTCCAAGGAGAAAGTAATATACATGTCTCATTTTTGGTCAGAGATAAATTGTATAATTATTTTGACAATAGACACAGACAGGGAGTATATCAATTTTCAGGTTTTGATCTTAATAGTTATCTCATTAATCTTTTGCATCCCGATATTTGGCCTCAAGATTAGATTTGAACCACAGATTTTCCCCCAAATAACTCATTCAACCTTCTTATTTCATTTTAAGTTATATTTGTATCCTTAACATAAATGTTTCGAATTGAGTCCATCTCTGATATTGATGATGGTAAAGTAAAAAGTGGATTATAGCTTAAAATAAGAGTTTCTAAATTTTTGAGATTCCCAATTTCACGGGGAATCTCTTTTATTTTATTTGATGAAAGTCCAATAAATTTTAAATTTTCTAAATATAAAAGAGAATCTGGAAATTTTTCGAAATTATTTCCATCTAAATTTACTGAATTTAGATCAAATAGCTCTTTAAATGATTTAGGCAAATAAGCTATAGAATTATTGAGTACATCAAGAACCTTTAAATTCTTTAAATCGCCAAAAGACTCGGGTAGAGATCTAATAATGTTTGAACATATATCGAGCTGTTCAAGATTGTGTAACTTTCCAAACGATTCCGGTAGTGCTTCTAATTTGTTATTCTTCAACCTTAAATGCTTCAAATATCGCATATTCCCGAATTTCTCAGGAAGGCGTTCTAGATTGCAAGTATCGATTATGATTTTTTCACATAACAAATTCCCGAAGGATTCCGGAAGACATTTAAGTCCGGAATTCCGAATTTCAATTTCGTTTAGAGATTCCAAATTGCCAAAGGACTCGGGAAGGGTCTCAAGGTTCGAACACTCTTGAATTCGTATCTTCTTTAAATTACTAAGGTTTCCGATTGATTGCGGCAGTTCCGATAATTGTGTTTTGTAAATATCTAAAAACTCTAAGTTCTTTAATTTTCCTAACGTTTCCGGAAGGGTTTTAATAAGAAAATTTACCAGTCTCAAGTGCCTTAGAGTTGATAAGTTCCCAATCGAATCGGGAATTGACCGGATGGTTTTATCTCTTATGCTTAAGATTAATTTCTCAAGATTCGGAAAATTCCCAAAACATCTCGGTATACCTTCACCATAATTCGCAGGAAAACTTAAGCGCAAACTTATAATCTTTCCATTCGCGATATCAAACGTATAAGAACGTCTGTATGCCTCTTCCTTTGCTTCAAAATAGATTTCTTCCTTTAACACCTCTTGCAGCTCCAACAACGCATCAAGATCTTCGGGGTCTTCGATAAGACTTAATACTTCCTCACGTGTGAGAGAATTAAGATATCCAAATTCTCTAAGCATCTCTCGTGATTTCTCGGTTCCGCGAACATACCGGTCTATTATTACTTGATTGTATTGCTTTTGAGCGGTAATATCTCCAAGATCTTTCAGCTTTATGAGTATCGGAAAAGCTAAATGCGTATCTATAAGGCGTGGATCATAATCATGCTCCACCCAAACTTGGAGGTTACTGCAATGCGCCCAAAATTCCTCCTCCGGAGTGATTCCGAGATCTTTTGGTGTTAATTTGAGATCAAGATCATCTCGTAAAAGCTCCTTCGCCTCGTCGATGGAATTAATTTGCCATTGGTGCTCCTTAAGGTGAGGGTTAATAAGTAACAGATATTTACATAGTCGGAATGGTTCATCGTTTACATATATTTGAATTCGATAACTCTCTTCTTCGTACTCATCTTCCTCACCTTTTTCATTCCATCGCCCTTTCTCCAATTTAAGGCTGATGAACTTGTTGACTCGAAATTCTTGAAGGATTTTCATGTAACTTTAGATACATAATGTTCTCTAATGAAAATATATACATTGCGGATTTAATAATTTTCTGCTCTACCTATATAAGATTATCCTAAATATTTAAAAGTCAAACTTAGAATTCGAAAATTATTTCTATTAGCAGAATTAAGTATGATCTAAATATTACTAAATTAGAAAGGACCTTAATAGGTATGGGTGTCGTAATATTGGTATTTACAAGTAATCCATCATGAAGTATTTAGTATTAAAATCAGAAATTTAATATTGATTCCTCAAAAAGATA
Source organism: Promethearchaeota archaeon (assembly GCA_037386725.1). Classification (GTDB taxonomy): domain Archaea; phylum Asgardarchaeota; class Lokiarchaeia; order Sigyniarchaeales; family SOKP01; genus JARRLT01. The sequence continues at coordinate 4,192 of JARRLT010000009.1, read as the reverse complement.
TGTTTTGGGATAATACCTTTCCTAATATTAATTGTGAAGAAAGTTTTTATTGCCGTATCTCGTTATTAAACTAAATAAAATTTTTAAAATTTTTTTGGTGTACACTAATGTATCATATAGACGGAACAAAAAAATTGTCCAGAACATGGAGATTTTAAGGATAAACTCTCGTCCTCTGCGAAATATTATAAATGGACACACTACGAGACTGATGAATGGAGTTTTCTTAAGAATGGAGAGGCAAATCCCCCTGATTGTAAAGGAGATGACCCGAGAGGCTGTCCGTACAATTGTGGTTTGTGTTCTCAGCACTTATCAACAGCTTCTTTAGCGCTAATTGATTTGACAAACAGATGCAATTTTTCGTGTAATTTTTGCTATGCAAATATTGAAAAAGCAGGTTATTGGATTGAACCAAGTTTGGAAGAAATTGATAGAATAATGCGTCATTTCAGAAATAAGCCGATTCCCGCTCCAGCGATAATGTTTGCAGGTGGAGAACCAACAGTTCGCGCCGATTTTCCAGAGATCTGTAAAATGGCAAAGGAACATGGTTTCAAAGAAGTCATAGTTGCTACGAATGGATATGGATTTCAGAGAAAAAAGGGTGGTCTTGAGTTTACTAAAAAATGCTATGAGAATGGTTTAGATACACTTTATTTACAATTTGATGGAATTAACGATGAAACATATGAAAAGACACGTGGAATTAAAAATCTAATGGCTTACAAACAAAGAGTTATTGATAACTGCAGAAAAGCAGATCTAACCTCAATAGTACTAGTAGCGACAATCGCTAAAGGCGTTACTGATCTTGAAATTGGTAACATCATCCAATATGCGATTGACAACATAGATGTTGTAAGAGGTATTACTTTTCAACCAGTTTCTCTTTGTGGACGTATTTCACACGAAGAGATGGAGGATCTTCGAATTACTAATGCAGATGTAATTCAAGAGATCGACAAACAGACAGGTGGAAAGATCGCTATAGAAGATTCTTGGTATCCGCTTTCTACAATTGTTGAATTTGGTCGAATTATTGCTTATTTAGCGGATGTAGAACCTGTTGAATTTACATGCCACCCAGATTGTGGATTTTCTACTTATTTAGTTATTGATCCTGATACAAATGAAATGGTCCCAATTATGGATTATTTTGATCCCTTGAAAATCGTAGACTTCTCTAATCGATTCTGGAAGAAAATTAAAAACAAAGAAAAGCAACCTACCAAATTCTTTTCGGACCTTTTAGGAAACCTTGGAGGCGCAGGGAAAGATATTGGCAAAACCTTAGATAAAGGCTTAGACTTTCTTGATAAAACTCAATTAAGAGCGAGATTTCTCTTAGGAATGCTTCAATATACAAAAAAACCAGGAAAACTTATGGAAATGTTCAGTAGAGTATTGATAGATGGTAAATGGGAAAGTATTAGTTCATTTACCCATGGAACTCTATTGATCTCATCAATGCACTTTCAAGATGCATACAATATGGACATAGAAAGAACAAGAAGATGTATAGTACATTTTGGTGTTGCAATGCCAGATGGTACTGTTTTTGAAGCTCCATTCTGTACTATGAACACGATTCATCGACCGAATATTGAAAAACTTATTGCCATTAACCGGCACTAGGACGCCTGGATTCGACGCAAAAAAGGAATAGGTGATAAATTAAATGTCAGAAAAGTTAGTTGAAAATGAAGATGGTTTAAAAGTTAGAAAACTTACAGAACTTAAACCTACCGCAGCTGAAGAATATCAAAACGCAATGCTACATCGTGTTGACTATTTTGCTAAAAGTAAAGATTCTACATTTAATAATTTTGTTGAAAATGCTGTTGTGACATCACTTAAAGTCCTCTTGGAAGCTAAAGTTCAAGCAGACAAAGTCTTAGGGGAAAACAAAGAAAAGGTGCAAAATATAATAGAAAAAATCTTGTTTTTTGGTCTTTAACTTAATTTTTATTTTCTTTTTTTGGTTTACTATATAAAAAAGATAATTAAATTAAACAGACAACATCAATCTAATGATCCTATTCTTAATTACTATCCCCGTTATTATATTTTTTATTATTAACGCGTTTTTCCATCTATTTTATGCTCTAAAATTACATAAAAAGTATCCATATGAACATAATTTGACCAATAGTATCTTAATATGTATTTTATGGGTTATTTCTGCATTTTTATATCCTCTTTATTTTCCACTCAATAATGCAAATTTTTCCATATTTGCAGTTTTATCATCTTTTTTTATCTGTATTTTTACCCCCATAATAGTCTTTTTAATTTTATTTTATCAATACAGACTCATTATTAAGAAAAATTCACACTTAGCTGAAGATCGGACGATCGAGAACTTATTGATGGATTTTGAATCAATTGAAGGAAGAAAACGAAAGGAGAACGATTTAAATCATCTTCCGTTGAAAGTTGATATTAAAAGGAAACTTCTTCATTTATTTCCAGCAGGCCTTATTATCTTCCTCTGGATTTTTGCGGTGTATATATGGGGAGGAGTATGGAATTCTAATGCTTATTGGGGGATTTCTGGTTTAGAATTTGCTAATTTTCTAATTATTACAGTAGGATTTTCAGGTATATTTGTATTTGCTGCGTTAGATTACGTAAGGTTATCTTATATTTTTGATAAACACAATCTTTTTTACCTAATCCCCTCAAATGTTATGAATTTACTATCAAAATCGATGAAGGAGAGAGAGTTTTACGAATTTACAAAACCAGTTGCAATGGTACTTGCTTTAGCACCAATATATTTTTTGAATTTTAGTATATTTGTATCAGTAGCCCTCATTTCTACTGTTGGAGATGGTGCTGCATCAATAATTGGGTTAAAGTTTGGAAAATTTAACTTTCCTAAAAATTCAAATAAGACAATAACTGGTTATATTGCAGGTTTTTTCACATCTTTTATTGTTGCTTTTATTGGTCTCACTGTTTTCAAGAGTTCTTTTAGCATCAATGAAGTTTTATTTTTAAGCTTTATAGGAGCTTTAGCTTTTCTTATAATTGACCTAGCAAATGTTAATATAGATGATAATATTTTGAATCCATTATTGTGTGGTGGATTAATGGCAATTTTCTTTTATCTTTTATAAAAGTAATTGTAATTTTAGAAAAAGGCATCCATTTTCTTTATACCTTTGATTTCTTCATAAGAGATTCCTAAGGCGTCTAAAACCTGTTCTAACGCGGATCTTAATAATTCTCTATATTTTTTAATATCAATATCTTGAAGTTTTGCTATATCAACGACTTTTGCTCCATCAGTGGTTTTTGTTTTTACAAATGAAATAATTTCTCCTTTTTGAACTTCCCGATTTGTAAGATCTCTTAGTTCAATAGCGGCTCTAACATGTTGAGGAATAACTTTATCATATTTATCAATTGATTTCCTCATTTCTATTCTTATTGCATAATCTTCTAAATCAAAGGCACCAGGTTTACCAATTTTTCTAAGATCATTTTTAACAATATCTATAATCTCGCTTTTCGCTTGTTTGAATTCTTTATCATTGGTGATATCTTTTAGGATCTCGATTAATTGACTAAATATCTTTTTAACAAAATCGGGAGTATTCCTTTTTTTAGCGAGTAATCCCTTAATGTCCACATATTTGGTATCTTTATAGATTCCAATATAATTTTTCTTCCTGTTTGTAAGGGCTAAGAATTGATATGTCTTTTCCTCTTCAAGATCTAAGTCAAGCTCTTTTCTACTCCATTCAGATAATTTGTTTAATTGATCTTCACTCGGATCAAGAAGAAATACACTATCTGTATCTCCATAAAGAACCTTTACATCCATTTCTTCCGCTTTTTCGATCGTCTGCTTAATAGAATATTGTCCAATCCCAGTAGTACTCTCAGCAACAGGTAAACAGAAAAGAGGAAAGTTTCTACTCCCAAAAACACCATAGGACCCGTTAATAAAAACCTTAAGAGCTTGTTGGATTGTTGTGTAATAATCTCTTAATTTTTCAGAGATATTTTTATCATTTGACTTTGGTTTAAAATATTTCACCCGTATGTCCCTAAAAAATCCAACAACATATGCAAAAATACCCATTTTATGAGTACATATATGATAAGGAATACCTTTAATAAGATTATCTTTACAATCTTCATGAGGACAAGAAACCGTCTCATAGGAGAGATTATATTC
>JARRLT010000008.1:23941-32300 GCA_037386725.1 Promethearchaeota archaeon | reverse complement strand
AGATGAGAAAGATAAAAAAATTCTTGATATGTTAATTGAAGATTCAAGAAGACCATATCGTGAAATTGCGGATGTGGTTGATTTATCTGAATCTACGATTCGTAAACGAGTTATAAGACTTCAAGAAGATGGTGTAATTGAGAAATTCACAATTAAGATATGTCGCGAGGATGAGCGTTGCATAGTAGCTTTTGTAACTCTTATTCCAAAATCACAATCAGAGATAAAAGAGTTATTAAGGGAAACTCAAGTTATGCCACAATGTGAAGAAGTTTATTTTCTTGCAGGAGAGTGTGGTATTTTAGTGAAAGTAAATGTTCCAGAAATTAATGAGTTAGATGCCTTACTCGAATCCTTCAAAGCTCGAAGTGATGTTAGGAGCGTGGAGAGAGTATGCGTTGTTTTAAAGCCGATAAAAACTGTTTCCCAAGGCGATTATTTCTAAAAGGCTTATATCACATTTCTATTTTTAAATAAAAATTTTTACTTTTAACAAATAAATGTATCGTTCAAATTTCTTATTATTAAAAAAACTATATATGTATTTTAACGTATTGTCTTAAAATGGAAAAGGAAGCTGATTTCGGAATTAATCAAATATATCTAAAAAATATATCTCAGCATCTCTATTCCTTATTTTTACTTAATGATTCTCATTATTAGGATCCTTGAACTGGGTTACTCCTTTATTGTTTTCCTTTAATTGAAAAAATATCTTCCCATCTCTTTCTATTCTTTCCACTAAATCTTTTTCTTCTAAATAAATAAGATGCCCTAAGACTTCACTAACTGCTAAAAAAGTATTTACATCATCTAATGGTCCAAAGTGCTTTTGAGCTATTTCAAATGGAGTTCTTGGATCTTTTGAGATAAGATTTGTGATTTCATTTATTCTGTTTTTATGATGTTCTCTAATCTCTTGTATTCGTTCTATTGGATCTTCAATTATTTCTTGATGAGCTGGAAAAATTTTTTTAGGATTCAGTTTCTCAATTCTATCTAGTGAATTGAGATATAACTTCAATACATTCTTAAAGTTATATGAAGCATATTCCCTCTTTACCACAGGATTTATGATATAATTTCCGATATGGGGGGTAATTCTTGAAAGTATATGGTCTCCAGAAAAAAGAAATTTACGATTTGTATCGAAAATGCAAATATGTCCTAAAGTGTGTCCTGGAGTCCATATTATTTTCAAACTATTATTTCCAAATTTAATTTCATCATTATCGTATAAAATTCTGTCGGGTTTTACATAATTTTTCATTTTAGACCATTTTGTAAAATATTCGATCAATGTTTTACTCTGCTTTTCAGTCATTCCAAAAGACATTAGTTGTTTAGCCAGTTCAATAGCTTGCTTTTCAATATTATGATAATTTTCAGGATTTGTTTCCCATTTGAGCTCTTTCGAAGTGATATCGTGCATAAGAATTTGAATTTCAGGATTTTTTTGTTTCAAATAACTTACTAATCCAATATGATCCATATGATTATGGGAAACAATGCAATAGTCAATTGAACTAATAGGAATATTAATTTTATTTAGAATAGAGAAAAATTTGTTCTTCCAATTTTCCGACCTTAAACCCGAATCAATAAGAATAGTTGAATCATCAATCTGGAAAATATATGTACAAACAAATCCAACTTCGAAGGGAACATCAATTTTTATCCGATAAATACCATTTATTATATGATATTCTGATTTAAATTTCTGCATTTTTCTAATGAATTAAATGTAATAACATTAAAAATTATGAAGCGAATTTGAAAGTTAGGAATATAAAATATTTATTCTCTCTTAAAATTAGTCTTACATAAGTTTAAAATTATTATATCTTATAATAAGATAAAGGTAAAATGAAATACTTTTTTTACTTTCGATGTGACCTACGGTGGGATTTAATCAATATGAAAACACCAACTATTATTGCAATGCAAAAGTAGAACATATGATAACTTGGAATAGCAATAGGTTCACCAGGTCTCGCATAACGGGGAACTGAAATAACGGTAAAATTTGCTTTCAAATAAGGGGGTATTAAAAGACTGACTTGATATTTTTTTAGATCATTAAATTGAAGATTATAACCTTGAGTCCCCAATTCTGTAATGTAAGACATGGATATATTATATGATGAATCAAAAGATTCAACAAGGAGTTTATCTCCATACCCAGCAATATTATCAACCAAATAAAAGTTAGTAGATCGTTCTATTTCAACGGTAACATTGTTAATTGGTGTATTTATATAAAATGGAATATAAGTATTATCTGTCATCATTCTTGTAAATTTACAATTATTTATATTATTAAAACAAAATCCTTCCACACAATTTTTAGCGTATAAATTTTTTCCAATCACATATTTTCCAATAATGTACATAGCAAGTTTTTGATTTTCACATATTATACTATTCAGATGTGTTGTTTGGTTAAGACTAAGAGAAAAAACTTGAATTCCAATGCTAGAACTTTCAGTTATATGAATGTTCGAAAGAGAAAGATTAGCACAACTTACAAAAATTAATTGACCATACTGCGATGCATTACTTTGAGTAAATATTAGATTATCTAACCCCCAGAATAAACCTAACGGTTTTCCATTAATAGTGTTAGTATTATCATAATCTGGAATAGAATTACCGAGCACGATCCCACAATTAATCAATTCATTATTATGAATATCCGCTACTTGTTCCACCATCATTCCTATTGAGCAATCTTCAATACGACAACCTTCAATAATCCCTGCATTCGACCTCACCCAAATTCCAATTCCACCACATTCTAAATAATTGGTTTGATATATTCTAGGCATTTTTGAAATCCAATTACAATCATGAATATAACAATTTGAGATATTGAGAGTAACATGGGGCCAATAACTATAAATGCCCATACTACATCCTCTAATCTCCACTTCAGAAATTTGATAAATCCCAGGTGTTACACTTATAGATAAATGTATTCCAACAGAAGTATTTGATATTTTACAATTTTGAATAATAAATGAACCATTTGTATTTATATAAATTCCTGCATATAAGTAATTAAGCAATGTTTTATTGCCAGACTGAATAGTTTTGATACCCTTGCCAACAATTTCAAGATTTTCTATAATAAATGGATTTAAACTATTGCCTTCACCCTTAATAAAAGGATATCGACTCCAATCCTCCCAAGATGTAATATTAATCGGGTTAACTATCTGATATCCATTATTGCTACGTAAACTCTCTTCAATAAATTTTGTATTTTTACTCTCTCCGTTTTGCATAAGGTTTGAAACATTCCCTAAGAAACTATTACATAAAAATATGAATATAAGTAGTATGATAAGATTCAGTAAAAAAATCTTTTTTGATTTTCTTGTTAAAAAATGAAATTTAACAATCATTTTTAACACCTAATTTTTGACATCTTTTTAAAAAATAATAATAAAAAATAAGAATTCTATAATTTAAATAATTATCTATGCTTAGACTATTTTGAGCGTTGGATCATTTTATCTTATTCTTGTTTTAATTATATATAAATTTTCATATCCGATATCCGATTCGGTTCCAGTTGGTTAGTATTACAAGAAAACAATCCTAAATTTTCCATTGTCCTTCTTCATAAATAACTTTTCCATCAGTAATTAATTTTGATTCCGGTACTGTCATATCCTTTAAGAGATCCCAATGAATACTACTTTTATTTGTTGAACCAGTTTCTTCAAATCCTAATCCTAATGCAGCGTGTAAGGTTCCACCCATTTTTTCATCGAATAATATATTTTTTGTGAACTTTGTCACTCCATAATTAGTTCCAACTGCAAACTCTCCAATTTTATTTGCATTTTCTATCTGAAGGATATCTTTTAGAAGATCCTCTCCTTTTTCAGCACTAAAATCTACTACTTTTCCATCCTTAAATTCAAGGTATATATTTTTAACTTCCTTTCCTTGATAAATTCCTGGAAATGTAAATCTAATATGGCCATTTACTGAATTTTCGACGGGACCTGTAAAAACTTCCCCATCAGGTAGATTCCGCTGTCCGCAACAATTTCTCCAAGTTCTTCCTTTGAGAGACATTATTAAATCAGTATCTTCACCTAAAACATGTAAAGATTCGACTTTATCAAGAAATTCGATAAGTTTATCTTGTTTTTCCTTCACTTTTTTCCACTCATTAACAGGATCTTCTTTATCAAGGTAAAGTGATTTTATAACAAAATCAGTATAAGTAAAGAGATCCATCTCAGCATCTTGTGCTAAAGCTTCACAAGGAAATGGTACAACAACCCAATTTAATTCGCCAGTACTAGATCTCTTTTCCATAATCTCCACTACCTCCCTCCTTTCTTCAGAACCTTGCATTATTGCAATTTTTTGTGGATCCACAACCGCTAATTTTTGAGTATTATAATCGGCTCTTATTTCGATAATTTGATTAAACTCATTATATATTTGTTTTATTATCCCATCCATGTGTCTGATTTGATTATCTGAACCAAATTTAAATAAAATCTCATTAATTCCTTCTAACTGAGCATTAATGAAAGGGTGTCCTCCTGCTTTAAGCACCTCTATATATATAGCTTGAAATAATTGTTTTGATAGTGCTGGTCCGGAAATTAAAACTCTGTCTTCTTCTTTCACTTTAACTGAATAATTAACTACTAACTTTGCCAATTTTTCATACATAGGATTAATCATAATATTATCATAGGAGAAAATTTATATAAACTTAAATAAATTGTTTAAATATGATCTTTCCGTTAAAAGTACTTTATTTAAAAAGAACTACTAATTCAATGGTTTTTTAAAATCAAGGAAAAATCAAATAATGGTTAGAAAAAATTATTATTTGTCTTGACCTTTTTCGAAAAAAAGTGATTTTTTAATATCAAACTCAAGTTCTCGAAGTTTATACTGCATCTCTTTTGAATCATAATCGTGAGTTAAAACGTCGAGAATCGTTTCTTTTAACTTTTCTAAATTATCTATTCCGCATTGATAAAGAATATTATCCTCTTCAAGACTTAGATTCAAAATTTCAAAAAGACCTTCAAGAGCACCTTTAATTTTTTGAAAAGTATCCCAAGCTTTCTCTTCTTTATCTTCTTGATCCACTTTTTGAACCATATATAAAATAAGGAAGTAAAAAAATTAAACTTTTACAATATTTTTTTGATTTTTTTCGCTAATTCAGCCGCATCATTACCGGCATTTTCAAGAATTCTAAACATCTTCTCGGGATTTACTATTAAAGCTCCATCAATTAATTTTTGTAAACCAATAAGGGTATTTAATCGTTCATTTTTTTGTAAGTGAAAGATAACTTTGCCTAATTCATTTTTCAAGAGTCCTTTTTCAGACTCTAAAAGCATATCTAAAAGAACAGGACAAATTTCTTCTAAAGTTTTTTTATTAACTTTACTTGCTAAATTGTAAATTTGTTTCCTTTTTTCATCAGATATTTCGAATTCTTTTTCTTTTTGGATACCTTTAGATTTTGACATTTCAAACATGTTATTATCACTTTTGTTTTAAAAAATTTTGTTTTTACATTATTGTTGATTACTATTATAAATTTAGAATATTTTTCCTTATAAATGTTATGGGGGTTTTTCCTTACCAGAGTTTTAATTTTCGGTTAATATGTTTGCAAATATAACTTTTTTGCCGATTTAATTCATAAAAAATTTTCCTTTTTTCGCATCACGAAAAATGGGATCATTTGGGGAGAAAACGACAAAATCAATTTTTTAAAAAATTAAAATAAAACCATTTGGGACAAGAATGGGAAATATAATGATATTTTTTGCATAATTTTCAATTTTCAATAAGGAAAAAGTCATTGAATGAAGAAAAAAGTCGGGAAAAAATGATCACAATTAAACAAATATCTCAAAAAATTACAAGTAATTAAATGTGATTTCATTTTTAAATGTTTCAATCATAACATTTAAATAAAAAAAGACAGATTTGGTTTGAATTTTTATATTGTACTTGGTATTTATTATTAGATGAGAATATGAACTAAAAATCCCCATACCATACTTCCAATTCCAAAGGAAATGATATTAGCAAAAATAACATAATATAAAAGAGGATTACCCGTTATATCTTGGTTTTGACTTATTTTATTATTTTTCTTAATATATTTAAATAATGAATTTAAAAAGAAGTATTCTATACCGATAGCAACAGATTCTAAAACAAAAACACCCACAATGAGAAAAATAAGACGTATTGAAAGTGGATTTCCTGCCATCAATGTTTCTAAAGCCCATACGCCAGAATTGACTATTGAAACGGTTATTAAATTAGCAAACCATAGTACTAAAAAAATTAAGATATAGTTTTTTCCCAAATGAAGATCTGAGAAGAGAAGATATAATACAAGAGATTCAATAATCACGGTTATTATATATAAGTATATGTAGGAATATATATAATCACTGAGACTAGCTGGACCTGCAGAGAAACCTACAGAGTCTGCATAGCCTGACTTTACAAAAAATCCGAATAAGATAAATAAAATTGATAGCGATACAATATATTTTTAACTTGAAATTTTTATCTTCATACTTATTTTTTTAACTTTAAAACTTTTAAGTATTTCCGGAAAATTAATTTAAACAGATTTAATTGATTACCTCCCAAATTATTCTGTATACGACTAATTTCTCAAGAAGGGCATAGATCAAATTAAATTATCCTTATAATTACCATTTAGTAAAAAATAGGACAAAATTGATATTAAATTTTAAATAAGAATAATATTTACGAATTAATTATATAATTGTGTCTTAAATTCTTATTGAAACCTATTGAATGAGAGTGGGTGAAAAATATAGAAGCCGCAAAATTACTTACGCAGTTAGAAAAAGAAGATTTCAGAATTCTTCAAGCGATTGAAATCGGTATGAAACGATCCGAATATGTTACAATTACAGATATTCGGTTTTATTCAAGGTATCCTATTGAAGAAACGCTTTATAGATTAAAAAAAGTTCATAAGGTAGGACTATTAATTAGAGATTCTTCAAAATATGAAGTATCTTACACACTTAATTCTCAAGCGTATGATATTTTAGCCCTTCATACTCTAGTAGAAAAGGAAACGGTTAGTCAATTAGGACCCTTAGTAGGAAAAGGAAAAGAATCGGATGTATATAGTGCTATCGATGACGATGAAAATATCTATGCTTTAAAAATTTACAGGATTGGGAGGACTAGTTAAAAAATTCATGAATTAGGCTTAGATACACCTAAACCCATAGATCACAATAGGCATATGATTGTAATGGAATACTTAAGAGGAAAGGAACTTGCTCATTATAAAGATATCGATGATCCCAAATTTATTTTAGATGAAATAATTAAGCAGATGAAAATTATTTATCAAAAAGGGCATATGGTTCATGGGGATATGGGTGAATTTAATATAGTCGCTGATGAAAACGGAAGTATTTTAATCATTGATTGGCTTCAATGGGTTCCATCTGATCATCCCAATGCTAATTCTTTGCTATATAGGGACATTGAAAATATATGTATATATTTTGAAAGGAAATTTGGAATTGAATGCAATGAAGAGGAGATCTATAAATCATTTTTAAAAAAAGATTAGAAGCAGCATTTTATTCTAAGTTCAAATTGATATTCTGACAGAATTTAAATTTCCTTTTTAAAGATTTTTTAATTTCTGGAAAAGTATTAAAAGATTAGGTTAGAGGAGTAGCAAATATTTATAAGGTGAACGTTATTACATTTTATTTGCCAATTTTCATACGAAAAATCATAAAAGGGCGATAGGAAAATGTTAAATAAAGGAAACAATCTAAATGATAGGGAATTAAGGAAACAGAAGAGAAAGATAATTCGGGGGTTCATAAAAGATAAAGAATTTTCAAGATTTGAAAAAGAGGCTCTCAGGACAATTGAGGCATTTCTTAATGCTGCTTATCATTTTTATCACTCTGATTTTTACGATTATTTGAAAACGAATGAAAAAATGCTTATTGCAATTCTTATGGATTTAGATACAGAAAGTAAAAATGTGGTATCATCAATATTAAACGAAGCTCAATTTTACGAAACACACGATATAATAGATTTATATAAAGACCTCTTTAACAGAGAAGAAGAGATTATTGATCATTTAGAAAAAATAAAATCTTATAGGCATCATAAATTACACGCCACTCTTTATGAACGATCTGTTTTTGATTATCATCATGGTTTAGTCTACTTACCTCAAGAAAGTCTTAACTCCTTAAACAATAAAGATTTCATTGATGGTGGAGGCTATATGGGTGATTTAGAATTAGTTTTCGAAAAATATTATAAGCCA
>JARRLT010000008.1:0-23905 GCA_037386725.1 Promethearchaeota archaeon | reverse complement strand
CATATTTAATTCACCAGTCATCAGTTTCACATCTTGCATTAAATGGTGGAGATTATGAAATAGAGCTAACTTCTATTGATAAATTTGTAAGAGAGAATAATCTTTCAGTGGGATTAATCAAGATGGATATAGAAGGTTACGAATTAAATGCGTTAAAGGGGGCAAGGAAAACAATAGAAGATTTTAAACCCATACTTTTGATATCAATATATCATAATGGAAAACAATTCATCGATGCCGTTAAATATGTCCAAGATTTGGCATTAGATTACAATATCATTATTAGACATTTAGGTGGGCCATTACGCATCCTTGAAACCTACATGATTGCATGGTAATTTGGATATTAATCTTTATCTTATGGCTCTTGTTAATCTTGTAGAAACAATAAAGAACAATGAATTAACTTTTCTGCCTTTTCTTCTTTTTAATTTTTGCTTCTAAATAATGAAGGATCGATTCCATCAACCATTTTATGCTTATTGAGAGCGATTCCAAGGAAATTCATAATCTTATCCATTTATTAGGTGGATTATTTTTGAATAAAATGACCTAATATTCTGAGCTTGTTTTCAAATTTATTTAATTCTGTTATAATTCCACTTATTCCGGATCCATCATGGTAAAGCGGCTTATCAAATGTGATTTTTACTGAACCTGAAGATCCAGGATAAATCTCAGACCCTTCTATAAATTTAAGAGGAGTTAATTGCATATTTGATAATCCATAATACTGTTTATTATCTCCCGGCTTATTTCATTCACGGCTACTCCCTTTAAAGCTAAGCCAACTCGATCATTTTTATACGCGATATTAAAATTTCTATCTTGTTTTTGTATATTCTTGATTATAATTTTCTTTTTACCACCATTAAATCCCACGAGTTCTAATAGCTGTCCTTTTTTTAACACCCCCGCTTTTACCACACCAAGTGCTACTGTTCCAATTCCCTTAACGGGAAAGACATGATCAATTAATATTTTTGTATAAGAGTTAATTTCTTCTTTTTCTTCTTGATCTAACAGATTTATACCTAATTTAACAACCTTTTCCTTTAACAGATCAAGACTATCCTTGTTTTCCACTTCAAATACTTCTATCTTGTGGAGATTTGTAGTATTCAATATATTCTTTAACTTTTTCTTAAGATCATCTAATTTCCACTCGTTATTCTTAATGTTGTTGATTGTGATAATTAATCTTTTATTATACAATCGAGTAAAAAGATCTATTGCTACAAGGAGTTCTCCGATTACGGGATTTAGTCCAAAGTTTAGATCTATAACAAGAACATAGATATCAGTCATTGTGAGAGTCTGTAACATAGGTTTAATTTTTTCAGGATAATCAACAGGCATTACAGCACAAAAAACATACCCTAAGGATTCGTCAAGTCGATTGAAAAACTGAAGATCTGATTTGGTTCCAGGAGCACCGAAAGCTTGCCCTATTAAGGTATTTAACTCTTGATTTTCCCCTAAAACACCTACATTAAAACTTCTCTCAGTTTTCTCTTCCATACACTTTGTTAAAAGCTGGATAGAAGAAAAATTTTTTCATTTAAGAAATTTAGAATACGATACCTTAGAAATAGAGTAAGAAAAAAGATTCATCAATACGTTTCGCATTAAATTTCAAAAATATGGATTGTAATGAAAATGAAAAGAGGAATTTAAGTAACCTCTTTAAAATAATCAAGATCTTTAGGTCTTTTTTACAGTTCCTCTTATTAAAATATCTTCCATTGAATTATTATCAATTAATTCATAGTGTTTAAGATTTTCTTTTATTTGGGTCAGAAATATCTCGAGATTGTTCGATTTTTTGAGAAATGAAGATATCAATATCGAGTTTCCCTTACCTATGCGTAATAATTCCTTAAATCCTATTGGAATCGAAGGTGTATTTTGGAATGTAGTAAAAGAAAAAATTGTGCTAAATAAATGTTCTCTGAAGGGTAAATTTTCCAGATCAGCAACAAGTAAGCTAATTCTCTTTTGATTATTCTTCTCGATAACTTTGAGTTTGCTTTTAAGTTTATTTTTAAATTGATTTAACATCTCGATCGAGATATCAATTCCTACATATCTAAACTCTGGTATCATTTCCATATTTAGGAGAAACTCTAGAAGAAGCCCGGTGCCACAGCCGACGTCAAGAAAAAGATTCCCTCTAAGACATTTCTCATCCAATATTATTCTGTATTTCTGGTTCTGAATCTCTTTATATCGTTGGTCGTAAAAGTGTGATGATAGATTATATTTGCTGATAATTTTTGCCTTTTTGTCCGTGTCTTGATTCTTTTCTCTCAATTCTAATCAATTATCAACAAGTTTCATGTTCTTGAATTTTAATATTCTTGATTAAGTTTTAACTTTTCTATAAATTGACGTATTTCTTATAATCATTTCTGCTTACTTTGATATAGTCTCTGTGAAAAGAACGTCCATATAATCTTTAGAAACTATAAAATTGTTTCTATCTTCAGATGATGAATAGAAAATTTTATAGAGACTGAGAATATATAAATATTAGATTCTTCTTTATTAAATGAGGTTATATAATGGCGACAGAAAAAGATAACATTATAGAGATGATAAAAGCCCTTCCTGATGATGTGAGTATGGAAGATATTATAGAAGCAATATACGTAAGACAAAAAATAGAAAAAGGATTAAAAGATTCTGAAGAAGGTAGGCTTTTCACCCATGAAGAAGCAAAAGAGCGTTTAGAAAAATGGTTGAAGTAAAATGGACAAATAATGCAATCGAAGAGTTAGACGATATAGCATCATATATTTCAAAAGATTCTCCAAAATATGCCCAGATTTTAGTTAATCAGGTGTATGAAATGGTGAGTCATTTAAAACAATTTCCAAAATTCGGGAGAAAAGTTCCAGAATATGATAATCCTAATTTGAGAGAAATTATTTATAAGAATTACCGTATTATTTATTTAATTAAAAAGGAACATCTTGAAATCATTTCCATTATCCATGGGAGCCGAAAATTAGATCTTTAATTAAAATATTATTGATTTTTCCATTTATTCCCTCAAAATTTATACTTTTTTATGTTTTTTTAATATGATTAAAAGATGGTACCGAATACGGAGGGTATTTAAACACGCTTAGTCGAAAAATTTTTTAATATCTGACTTATTGAATCCTTCAGTTGGGAGTGTTTCACTTCTTCCTTCAGAATGTATACCTTTTTATCCGTGTCTCTATTCTTTTCGCCCAATTCTAATATTCATTTATCAACAAGTTTTAATGGTATTGAATTTTAATATCTATAATTAAGTTTTAATTTTTCTATAAATTAACGTATATACTTAAATTAAATTTTTATATTAGTGGTAAAAAAAGAATGTCAAGAAATCAACATAAATCGAAAAACCCGTTGTACATCCTTCAGAATAGCGTGGGCGCAGAAATCCTCTTGCGGTTAAAAGATGGGACTGAATACCGCGGTTATTTAAAGGAAATTGACGCATACATGAACATGATCCTTACGGACGCGATAGAGCTCTTTGAGGGCACGCCTGTCGCGAAATATAATGAAATTTTCATTAGAGGAAATAATCTCTTGTTCATTAAACCCGACGCGTCAGAAATAATGTAACTTTTAAGGGATTGGATTAATTAAATTCATTTCTTAGAAGTATCAATCATAATACCTTTTCGATGTCAAACAATTTTATATTATTTTTCGAACCCCTATTTAATTTTATATCTAATCCTTCAAAATATTATAATATAAGACAATAAGGATCTATTTACAAAGTACAGGTGAAGCCTTAAATTGACAAGATTGTATTCTGTTGTTGGGTATGGGACTTTTATAACACGTGGATATTGGAAGGAAAAGGAGAATGTAGAAGTATGCCAAGTAAACGGATATAGAAGGATTTTTCCAAGAGGAAACTGGTTTCCTTATGTATTGCCATCGGAAGGAGATTCATTTTGGGCCTTAAAATTTGATGTAAATTCTCAGCAATTAGAGCAATTAGATTACTATGAAGGGGTAAAAGCCGGATTATACAAACGAGTCAAAACGGAAATAATGTTGAAAAATGAAGAAAAATCAGAAGCTTTTATTTATGTACCAACTGAAGCGACAATCGAATCTCAGAATTTAGCTCTTGAAAGTGATGAAGAAGACCAGTGGAAAGAAGAGATTAAAAAGGTTCCCGAAATAGTTGAAAAATTTCCCAAATTAACCTCTTAAAGTAAATTTTTTGGCTTGCTTTTTGAACAAATATATCCACTTAAGCAAACAAATAAATAAAGATTTGCACACTTCTTTTTAAAAAATAAATTTATGGTATGTTTTAATGAAAGCAATAATTTTATAAAGGTGGGTAATGAAAATAATCGCAAGACCAAATGAATTCACTACAAGAAAGAGTAAGATATTTGGATAAGCGATTAAATAAGTAGAATCAGTAGATCCAGGTTCAAAAATAAATAAAAATATTCCTTGAGTAAGCAGCAACAAAATTCCAATACATATTAGTATTCCTACAATTGAGAATGCTATAATTTCATACTCACGTTCGTATAATCCTATAAAGAAACTAACTGCCAACAATACAAGTAGAAAAATTAACACAACTCTATATCTGAATAGCCAATCTCCATAAAATTGAGCAGAAACACTAATGATACTTCCATTATTATTCGAAAATAAGATTGAAAACAAATTAATTAAACCTAAAACAATCAAAATATTTATTCCAATCAAATAGATCAAGTATAATCTTATGGTAATAAACCTACTAAGTTTGTACTTGTCTATATCTTCAGTTT
Source organism: Promethearchaeota archaeon (assembly GCA_037386725.1). Lineage (GTDB taxonomy): Archaea > Asgardarchaeota > Lokiarchaeia > Sigyniarchaeales > SOKP01 > JARRLT01. The sequence goes on along the minus strand of JARRLT010000008.1, from coordinate 19,094 downwards.
CTCTAGCAATTTTCAATTTCTTTTGAATTTCTTGGTTAATTCTTTCTGGAAAGTTTTCTTTTTGGATCCGAATTTTAACATCCAATGCCAATGATCTCAATAAATTGTCCAAAAAGATTTTCGCTTCAGCGTTTTTCTTTTTATTTGATTTAGGTCCTCGCCAATAATACAAAACTTTTTCATCTTCATCTAGGATAGTTACAATATCATGAAAGAGAAGGATATCTTCTTCCTTCCATAGTTTTTCAACGTTATCATAAACAAAGAATCTCAACATACTAATTGTTTATGTAAACCTTATTATATTTAAAATTTTTTCCAAAAAACAATGGAAAAATAGGAATAATATTTTAGAAAGATTTTAGAAATATTTCAAATCCTTCCTTTCGAAAAACTGGCGATAAGAGAGCATAAGATATTTGTTAGTAATAAAATACAAATAAAAGTTAAAAAAATAGAAATAGAGAAAATAAAATTAATTATTCGTTTTGTATCCTTAATCGAATTTCGATTTCTTTCCAAAGAGCATTTATATAATCTTTATATTCTTGGATTTGTGAGTTAGTTATTCCCCTAAACCTTTTTTGGGCTTTTAGATATTCCTCAATAGGTTTTCGTTTTTCGGGGTCTAAGTATCGCTTACTATCTTTAGAAAGTTCCATTATTCCATTTTCAATTTCGTATAATGGCCAAAATCCAGTCTGGACGGCTAATCTTCCAATCTCTATGGTATTTTTTGGATCATAACCCCATCCTGGTGGACATGGTGATAAAATATGGAAATATTTAGGACCTTTAATATCTCGGGCTTTTTGGAATTTTTCGTAAATATCTAATGGGTAAGCCGCACAAGAAGTAGCTACATAGGGAATTCCATGCGCTTCTAATATTTTGGGCATGTTTTTCTTATGTCCAAGTTTTCCACTTGGAGTAGTTGTTGTTTTTACACCTAGAGGTGTCGAACCACTTCTCTGTACACCAGTATTCATGTATGCTTCATTATCATAACATGCAAATATAAAATTAGTACCCCTTTCAGCAGCCCCACTTAACGCTTGTATTCCAATATCGGTGGTTCCTCCATCCCCTGCGAAAGCAACTGCACAAATTTCATCTTCCAACCCTTTATCTTCTAAGGATGCCACAATTCCCGATGCAGAAGCACCAGTCGTTGCAAAAGGAGTATGATATACTGAAACTTTCGTAGAGCAAAATCCTTGCATTCCATGTAAAACAGTCAAACAACTTGCTGGAACTGTAATAATAGTCTTCGGTCCTAGAGCTTTTAACGCCATACGGTAGATTAATGCCATTCCACATCCCGCACATGCTCTATTTCCTGGATAGATAAATTCTTCTTCTCTTAAGTCCATTACATTTACCATTTAATTTCCACCCTCCTCAAAATATTTTGATTCATCATAATTCTCAAGTTCGTCTAATCTCAAACCGATGAATTCAGTTTTATTTGTCATTTTTCCTGTTTCTGCTTCTTTTAAACCTTTGTGAACACCATTAATAATTTGGGTTGAGTTAATATCCCTTCCACCTAATCCAATAATAAAACCCTTAATGAAAGGTTTTTCTTTTAATGCATACAACGCTGCTTTTAATTCATAAGATAATACTCCTTCATATCCATAACCGACATCTCTATCAAACACTATAATATTTTTGGCTTTTTTAAATACTTCCCTTAAATCCTCAGCCGGAAACGGTCGGAATAATTTCAAACTTACAAGACCTACCTTCTCCCCATCTTTTCTCATTTTGTCAACAGCTACTCGTACTTGAGCTGCTACAGAGCCCATAGCAAAAATATAAGTATCAGTATCATCAGTCTTATATGTTTTATATATCCCATTTCCATAAGATCTACCAAACTTTTTAGCAAAAGTATCATGAACTTCTTTTACAATATCAACAACATTTTCTAAAGATTTCTGTAAAGCATATCTATATTCGTAATACCCGGGAGCTACTCCTTCTTTCCTTTTTACCACAAGAGGTGTTGTTACTGGATCTATTCCTTTCACTTTACTAATATCAGATAAATTGATATGATGTTTAATCGGGGGTAGAAACTCATCAACCTCACTTTGTTCTTCTAAATGGACAGGCATCATTGTATGACTCAAAATATATCCATCATAAGCACAAATCACTGGTAGATATACTCTTGGATCTTCTCCAATTTTGAAAGCTTGGAGATTCGTATCGTATATTTCTTGATTATTTTCACAGAATAATTGAATCCAACCAGTATCTCTTACGGTCATAAAATCTTGGTGATCAGTCCAAACGGACCAAGGAGCCCCCAATGCTCTTGTTGCAAGATTAATTACAATTGGTAGTCTATTCCCCGAAGCCCATGGTAACATTTCATACATAAGTTCCAGTCCATGAGCTGAAGTAGCAGTTCCAACTCTGGATCCTGTAGCAGAAGCTGCACAACAAACTGCTAAAGCAGAATGTTCTGATTCCACCTTTACAAATTTTGCCTGCATTTCTCCACTTTCTACAAATTCAGCTACTTTCTCGACGACAGGACTTTGAGGAGTTATTGGATATGCTGAAATAACACCTACTCTTGCTTGCCTAAAAGCATTAGCTGCGGCATGATTTCCAGTTAGAATTTGAAAATCGGATTTCTCTGTTTTCTTTGCTGATTGGGTCATTCAATATCCACCTCTTTCATCTCAATCGCATTTACTGGACATTCTTCCATACAAATACCACACCCTTTACAATAGGCAAGATCAACTTCAGGTGGGATAGTTCTTGAAATAACCGCTTCTGGGCAATACAACCAACAATTGAAGCATGCCATTTTACCAGATTTGGCGGGAATACATTTTTCTAAATCAATAATCGGTTTCAATTTACTCCAAGTACCAGTTTTACCTGCTTCCCCTTTAGTAGGTTTCTGAACACTTCCAAGAATCCTTTGGTAATCTTTTTTAGTTTCATTCATAAAATCAAGTAAATTGTTAGTTTAACTAATTAAGGTAATTAATTCTTCAATTTAATTATTTTATAAGTATTTACTCATATTATTGTTCTGATAAATTTTTAAATTTGATAGAGATTAATTTGAAATATAGATTTTAAATTAGTTGAAGGTAAAGAAAAATCAGATGGATTATTCTGATGTAAAATTTGATATGGGGATATTTGAAATTATTGAGAATTTGGTTCTCGTAGTCAATAGTAAATATAAAATAAAAAATTGTAATAAAAAAAGGTTTTTTGGATACTCTAAAAACGAATTTATCAATAAATCATTTATTTCATTTATTCATGATCAAGATATTGAGAAATTCACTACAAAATTTAATGAATTTTTAAAAGAGAATTCTCTCCGGTCTCATTTTTTAAAAATTAATCTCAAGACGAATAATGGTAAATATGTTCCATATAAGATTAAAATCTCCAAAATAAATGACTCTAAGTTATACCTTCTTTATTTAATAAAAAGATCAAACATTTTCCAAACAAGATTTGATTTACAAAAAAATATTAGGGCAATTTTAGAAACTTTAATAGAGACGACTTCAAATGCAATACTTATAACGGATATCCAAGGTAAAATTATTTTTACTTCAGAAAAAGCGTTGAATCTTTCCGGTTTTGAAGATAAAAATTCTTTTATTGGGAAGGATTCCTTTGAATTTATCCATCCTGAAGAAAGAAAGAAAGCTGTACAAAATTTAAAAAAGACAATAAAAGAGGGTAAGATTGAGGGAGCCAAATATAGATTTATAAAGAAGGATGGGGGATATTATCATGGGGAGTTGAATGCGAGTTTAATAAAAGATTATCAAAATAATCCTATTGGGTTTATTGGTGTCATAAAGGATATTACTAAAGAAGAACTTGCTCAAGAAAAAGTTAAGGAAAGTGAAGAAAAGTATAGTAATATGATAAATAATCTTGATCTAGGATTTTTTCGAATTACTTGGGATGGAAAAATATTAGATTGCAACTCAGCATTCAAGAGGATATTAGGTCTTAATCCGGCGAATCGGATTGAAAATTTCGATTCCTTAACATTTCTTCAAATAAATCATGAAAGGAATAATTTTTTCCAAAAATTATATGAAAATGATAAAGTAAGAAATTATCGAGTTCACATAAAACCTGTTTATGGGAAAGAAAAAGTTATTCAATTAAACTCACATTTGATAAGAGATCAAAATAATAAACCTTTAATTATTGAAGGCACGATTACTGATATTACAGAAAAGCATGAATTGGAAGAGAAATTAAGAGAATCTGAAAGAAAGTATCATACTCTTTTTGATGGGGCTAATGATGCTATTTTTATGATGGAAAAAAGTACCTTTATTGAATGTAATAAAAAGACACTTGAAATATTCGGATGTGAGGAGGAATTGGATATTGTAGGAAAGACTCCTTGGATTTTTTCTCCAAAAAATCAGCCAGATGGTAAATTGTCTAAAGAAAAGGCCAATGTCTATATAAATAACGCTCTTTTGGGAAATCCACAAAGATTTTATTGGAAACATATTAAAAAAGATGGCACACCTTTTGATGTAGAAGTTTCATTAAATAGATTTATACTTGGAAAAAATGTTTATATTCAAGCAATTGTAAGAGATAAAAGTTCTCAAATAAAAGCTGAAAAGGATTTAAAAAACTCAGAACAAAAATATAGACATCTTTTTGAAACTAGTCCTTTTTCAATATTATTACTATCCCCAGATGGAAAAATTATAGATTTTAACTCAGCTACAACTGAGTTGATAGGTTATTCGCGTTATGAACTTATTGGAAAAGATTATTCTATCTTACCTATTATGGAAGAAGATTTTTTTACCAAGTTGATTAAAAGACGTAAACAATTCTTAAGAGGAGATGAAATTGATCCAGTAGAAGTGAAAATTAGAAAGAAAAATGGGTCAATTATATGGGTAGAAATAGAATCTTCTCATGTAAAAATAGGATCAACAGATATAATCCAATTAATTGGTCATAATGTTACAGAACGTAAGAAAGCTGAGAACTTAATAAAAGAAGAATTTAAACGCTTGAAAAATTTAAATCAAATGCGAAAAGATCTTATCTCTCGAGTATCCCATGAATTAAAAACACCATTAATGTCAATTGAAGGCGCCTCTGAACTTCTTTTAATGTCACATGAGCAAAATCTTGATCATGAATCGCTAAATTTGATAAAAATGATTAAAAAGGGCGGAAAGAGATTGAATGATCTTGTAAATAACTTAATCGACATCTCGAGGATTGAATATAAAAAATTAGAATTAGATGAGAAAGAGAGAAATCTCAGTGGAATAATAAAAGAAACTTGCGAAGAAATAATCCCTATAGCTAAAAAAAGGAACCTAACTTTGGATGTAAAATTACCAGATCAATTGATTATTAGGGTAGATCAATATAGAATCGAACAAGTAATCACAAATTTATTATCAAATGCTATTAAGAATACCCCTCCTAACGGAAAAATTGAAATTAATTTAATAGAAAATGACAATTGGGCTTATATTTCTGTTATTGATACGGGAATTGGTTTAACAAAATCTGAAATGGAAACCTTATTTAAAAGATTTGGGAAAATTGAGCGATATGGCTCAGGTTTAGAATATATAGATATCCAAGGATCTGGATTAGGGCTATTTATTTCTAAAGAAATCGTAAATCTCCATAGGGGCGATATTTGGGTAGAAAGTAAGGGAAGAAATAAAGGAAGTAAATTTGTTGTAAAGTTGCCAATTAAACACCAAATATGAATAAAAGAATTAAACCATCTTTGCCATATTATATCCTTGTTCTAATAGATCACAATTAATTTTACCTAATTTTTCGCCTAATTTCTTAGTTACAACTTTTTTTAAGTTTTCCAATTCCAATTCTGGTAATGCTTTAGCAAGTAAACCTAAAATAGAAGTATTAACAACTGGAATACCATCAATAGTTAGATCTCTTTCTATGGCAAGTTGATTCATATTTGCAACGACAATTTTTTTATCTTTGGAAAGCTCATATTTTTCAATAAAGAAATTAGGATCTTTTTCGGAATTAATTATGATTATCCCATTTCTCTTAAGGGCATCTGTGATCGGTTTATTCAAAACAGATTCGTCAAACACAATTATAATATCTGGGTGCTCAATCTGACTCCTATCCCAAATCTTACTATCTTTTGATAACTTTGCATATGCTTGAACAGGTGCTCCACGCCGTTCTGCTCCAAATGAAGGAAATGCTTGAACATCTTCGAAATTTCCACTTAAATACGCTGCTTCTACCAAAATCTGTGATGCAGTAACTGCCCCCATACCTCCTCTTGCGTGAATAACAATTCTGATTATTCTATCATCATCATATTGTTCTGACATTTTCATTAAATCACTTATGTTTATTATGTAGAATTATGAAGGAATTTATTTTAATTTGAACTTTTCTTCCATTTAACTCTTTCCAAGAGTTAAAATTTGAAAAGTATTTTAGTTAAATAGTTTAATCGTAGATTAATATTTAATTTAAAGAATAATAATTATATGTTAAATCAAATACTATATATAAATTAAGATTTGATTAAGGAAAAAAAGTGGAGAATATGAAAAATCGAACAGAAATTTTTAATGGAAGGGGAAATCGTAAATTATTCTACCAATATTGGATACCAGATTCGGGAATTTCTAAAGCAATAATTATTACTCTTCATGGATGGGCAACCCACTCAGATAGATTAAAGAATGTGGCAGATTATTTTACTGAAAAAGGATATGGAATATATAGTTTTGATTTAAGAGGCCATTGGAGAAATACTGGGGAAATTCCTGGTCATATCGAGAGTTTAGATAATATCCAAAAAGATGTTGTTTTATTTAGAGATTTGATTAAAAAAGAGTATACTGATAAACAAATTTTCATTATGGGGCATTCTTTTGGTGGATTAATTAGTTTGATTTATGCTATTCAGCATCCAGGTATTCCGGGAGTCCTTGTTTCTTCTCCAATGTTAGGATTATCTTTAGATCTCTCGGTTACGCAAAAAGTAGGAAAAATTTTTGCTGGACCATTCGCTAAAATTAATCCAACTAAGGTAATTGACATGAAGATACAACAAAATTTATTAACTAGTGATTTACGAATTTTACGAGAACACATTGCTGATAAGCATAAATTAGAGCAAATTACAGCAAAAACATATTCTGAAATGAAAGATGCAATGAAATGGGCTATAGATAATGCATCAAAATTAACATGCCCTCTTTTTATAATGCAAGCGGGTATGGAAAAAGTTGTTGATAAAATAAAGACGAAGGAATTTTTCGAAAGAGTAAAAGGAAGAGATAAATCATACAAAGAATATGATGGATTTTTACATGAACTATGGAATGAAAAAGGTAGAGCGCAAGTTTTCCAGGGTATGTTTGTATGGTTAGAGAAACATCTAATTAAATAAATTCACCTTTTTCAAGATAAGATAAAAGAATAATACAGAATTTAATATTTCATTTATATTATTTAGTTCAAATTAATTCAAGGAATTTTATTATTTTCTTGATATTGTAACTGTAAAATTAAATAAAATTAATAAAAAAGGAGATTAAATAAAATTTTAATTTAAAATGATATGTTCTTGTTCGATTAGATGAATATTTTTGGATTTCTTCCTATTTAACCATCGAAGAAGAGAGACTTTTAGAAAATTTGCTACGAAAAAGGCTCCAAACGCATAAATCCAAACAAATAGGGCTAGAGACCATCCAATTGGAGTCATAAATATTCCAGTAGCAGCAAAAATGGTTGCAACTACTTGTGTACTCTCACATACAATAATTAATATTTTAGCAGGATATGGCTTTGTCCAGAAGTGATCTCCTTCAGTTCTTGTTAAGTATATTGTCATATGTCCGCCAACTGCTAATTTTAGAAAAATTAAAGTTTGTATAGCACCTAATCCTAAATTAAACACATATCTACCAATTAAGAAAAGCGTAAAACTGAAAACAACACCAATTAATCCTAATACTGAAGAAACAGTCAGAACTCGTTCCATTTTCCAACGCACTGGTTTTGGCGCCGGTCTTGCATTATCAAACGCGATCGTCATTATAGGTAAGTCATTTAATAACGCTAATATAACAATCATAATAGCAGTAATTGGATAGAATTTAAAAAATACAATTGCTAGAACCAGAAATATTAAGACTCTTACAGTTTCTGCTATACGATAAGTAGCATAGCTTTTCATACGTTCAAAAATTATTCTTGCTAATCTAGTTGCTCTAATTATAACTGAAAGTCCAGGATCTGTAAGAACAATATCAGCAGCAGACTTTGCTGCATCATTTGCATTGGATACCGCAATTCCTACATCTGCTCTACTTAATGCTGGAGCATCATTAACACCATCTCCAGTCATCCCAATTACATGATCCCTTTTTTGAAGATCTTTTACAATATTATATTTATGTTCAGGATATACTTCAGCAAAACCGTTAGCATTTTCAACTAATCTTACAGCTTCTGCTTCTTCAGATTCTAAAAGAGTGGATGCTGCAACACAATTAGTGCCCATTCCTAATTTAGCAGCCATTTGTTTTGCTATAGCAATATGGTCTCCTGTAACCATCTTAACATCAACCCCTAGATTAACTGCTTCTTTTATAACATCACGTGAATCCTCCCGTGGAGGATCAAATAAAGCAGTAATCCCAACAAATTGCCAATCTCCATCGGAATCCGTTTTTGCAACACCTAGAGATCGATATCCTTGTTCGGCGAAGGAGTCACTATACTTAATTACGAGTTCTTCAACTTCTTTCTTATTAGAGATTAAAGATAGAATAACTTGAATTGCTCCTTTAGTTACTTTTATCTCTGAAGTTTCAAATTTCAGATGAGCTTCAGTTCGTTTAATCACAGGATCAAAAGGTAAAAATTTTATAATTTCATATCTAGAGACATCTCCATTGATTTCTTCAAGTTTATTAAAGAAAGCATTATCAATAGGATCTTTATCTTCAAGTTTGGATGCTAAAACACCATATTCAATTACATCCCGTTCAGAGAACTCTGCTAATGGTATTATTTCGCCGATCGAAATTTCGTTTTTAGTTATAGTTCCTGTTTTATCTGAACACAGGATATCCATACTAGCCAATTCCTCAATGGATAATAATCTTTTCGCGATGGCTTTATTTTTTGCAAGATCAGCTGCTCCTATTGCCATAGATACCATTAAAACCGCAGGTAATGCAACAGGTATAGCAGCAATAATCAATACAAGAGTAAATTGTAATAGGTGCAAGAAACTTTGATTTCTTACTAAACCCACGACAAATATAATAGATACTAAAGCAATAGCCAAAATAATCAGATAATTTCCTATCTTTACCACTGCCTTTTGGAAATGACTTTTAGCTTTTGCTTCAGAAACTAAAGAAGTAGTCCTACCAAACATAGTATTTAAACCAGTTCCAATAACAACGCCATTCATTTCTCCCCTTTTAACTATCGCACCCGAATATGCGAGATCATAGACCGTTTTCTCAACAGGTAACGATTCCCCGGTTAATGCTGACTGATCTAATGTGAGAAAATCACCTTCAAATAATTTGATATCAGCTGGAATGATATCTCCTAACCTTACTCGAATTATATCTCCTGGTACTAAGTCCTTTGCTAAGACTTCAATCCACTTTCCATCTCTGAGAACTTTGGCATTTAATGCTAACTTTTCTTTTAAAAGTTCAACAGCGTTATCAGCTTTATATTCTTCCCAGAATCTAACTATAGCATTTATCAATAACATTAATATAATTACAAAAAAATCATCCCAATGCATGATAATGAGGGAAAGAATAGCCGCGATTTCTATCATCCAAGGAATAGGTCCCCAAAAGTTATCTAAAAATTTTATGAAAGGGCTTTTTTTCTTTTCGACAATTTCATTTGGACCATAAGTTTCTAAACGATTTTGTGCTTCAAAAGAGGTAAATCCATTTTTCTGTGTGTTAAGTTTATCAAATACTTCATTAATGTTTTTATTTTTAGCTTCCTCTACTGTTAAAATTGTTTGCATGTTATTACTTCACGTTTTCATTATCGATTTTAAATCTTATGGATAAAATAAATAATCCAGAATACAATATTGGATAAATAAAGGAGAGTAAATATTTATAAAATTTTGTCTAAAGATTCTTAACCATAAAATATATAAGTGAAGATTTAGCATTGAATACAAGAATTCTACGTTTTCCAATAAATCTCGTTAGGGGCATATTTGAAGCATATTAAATATTCTTTTTCAATATATTGCTTTTTAAAGGCAAAATCTTTTACTTGATGTTGATGTTGTTTATTATAAGGCCTTTAAACACAAGAGAAATGGCATCATCAAATCTATTAAGGTAAACTTTTTCAAAAATTTAATCTGTTTAAATTTAATTGAGAATCTAAGTGATATTAAATAAAAATCTCCCATATTTCGAGATTTTATGGATATTTATTATAAAGTTTCTTGATAAGATTTTCAAATTCTTTCATTGATTTCTTTTTTGAATAAGCTAATTAGGGCAAATTACAATAAAATTTAATCTGAAATGAAAGATAGAATGAACTATGGCTATAGAATAACAATTTAATTTTAAGAATTATTTAGTTAAAAAAAGTTAAAAGATTTAAATAAAAATTTAATTTAAAATAATAGATTCTTGCTTTATTGATGGAATGTTCTTTGATCCTTTCCATTTTTTCCTATTTAACCATCGAATGAAATACACTTTCAGAAAATTTACTACAAAAAGCTCAAGAAATGAAAATCCCCATACAAAAAGTGCTAAAGCCCAACCAATTGGAGACATGAAGACTCCAGTTGCAGCAAAAATGGTTGCAACTACTTGCGTACCTTCACATACAATTAATAATACTGGTGCAGGGTATGGTTTTGACCAAAAGTGGTCACCTTCAGATCTGGTTAAATATATAGTCATATGTCCAGCAACTGCTAATTTTAGGAATATTAAAGTTTGAATAGTATCAAATCCAAGATTAAATGCAAATTTACCAATCAAGAATAGTGAAAAACTAAACATAACACCAAGTATTCCTAATACGGAAGCAACGCTTAGAACACGTTCCATCTTCCACCGAACCGGTTTAGGAGCTGGTCTTGCATTATCAAACGCGATCGTCATAATTGGTAAATCATTCAATAATGCTAATATTACAATCATAATAGCGGTAATTGGATAGAAATTGAAAATTACAATCGCTAATACTAAAAAGATTAATACTCTAACAGTTTCTGCTATACGATATGTAGCATAACTTTTCATACGTTCAAAAATAACTCGTGCTAGTTCGGTAGCTTTAACGATTACTGAAAGTCCTGGTTCTGTAAGGACAATATCTGCTGCAGATTTTGCAGCATCATTTGCATTAGATACAGCAATTCCCACGTCAGCTCTGTTCAATGCAGGAGCATCATTAACACCATCACCTGTCATACCAACTATATGATCCTTTTGCTGAAGATCTTTTACGATATTATATTTATGTTCAGGATATACTTCCGCGAACACATTTGCTTCTTCGACTAATCTTGCGCCTTCTACTTCATCACATTCCAAAAGAATAGAAGCTGAAACACAATTTGTGCCCATTCCTAATTTAGTTGACATTTGTTTTGCAATGGCACTATGATCTCCCGTTACCATTTTCACATCAACACCCATAGTAACAGCTTCTTTTATTACGTCACAAGAATCTTCTCGTGCAGGATCGAATAGAGCTACAAGTCCAACATAATACCATTTTCCTTCAGAATCCGTTTTTGCTACTCCTAAAGCACGGTAACCTTGTTCAGCGAATAAGAGTCCTTGTTCATTTACAATTTCCTCAACTTCTTCTTTACTATGAACTAAGGATAGTATTGTTTGAATCGCTCCTTTAGCTACTTTCATTTCTGAATTTTCGCTTTTCACATGAGCTTCGGTTCGTTTAATTACTGGATCAAATGGTAAAAATTTTAAAACTTCATATCCTGAAGTATCACCACCAATTTCTTCGAATTTAGTAAAGAAAGCGTTATCAATAGGGTCTTTATCTTCAAGTTTAGACGCTAAAACACCGTATTCAATTACTTCCTTTTCAGAGAACTCTCCTAGAGGGATTATTTCACCAATAGAGATTTCATTCTTCGTAATAGTTCCTGTTTTATCTGAACATAAGATATCCATACTTGCTAATTCTTCAATCGATAATAAACGTTTTGCAATAGCTTTATTTCTTGCGAGTTCAGCTGCTCCAATAGCCATAGAAACCATTAAAACTGCAGGTAATGCAACAGGAATTGCAGCGATAACTAATACAAGTGTAAATTGTAAAAGAATTATAAAACTTTCACTTCTTATTAGTCCTACAACAAAAATAATAGATACTAAAGCAATAGCTAATACTATTAGATAATTTCCTATATTTACTACTGCTTTTTGAAAATGACTTTCAACTTTTGCTTCGGAAACTAAAGAAGTAGTCCTACCAAACATAGTATTTATACCAGTACCAATAATAACACCATTCATTTCTCCTCTCTTTACGATTGCGCCTGAATATGCAATATCATGCTCACCCTTTTCAACGGGTAAAGATTCACCGGTTAATGCAGATTGATCTAAGGAGAGATAATTTCCATCAAATAGTTTAATATCTGCTGGAATGATATCTCCCAATCGTACTCGAATTACATCACCTGGTACTAAATCCCTTGCTAGGACTTCAATCCATTTGCCATCTCTTAGGACTTTTGCGTGTAATGCTAACTTCTCTTTTAATAATTCGACAGCATTATCAGCTTTGTATTCTTCCCAAAATCTAACTATAGCATTTATCAATAACATTAAAATAATTACAAAAAAATCATCCCAATGCATGATAATCAAGGAAAGAATAGCCGCAATTTCTATCATCCAAGGAATAGGCCCCCAGAAGTTATCTAAAAATTTTAAAAAAGGATTCTTTTTCTTTTCAACAATTTCATTTGGGCCGAAAGTTTCTAATCTTTCTTGTGCCTCAGATGATGTAAGTCCAGTTGTTTGCGTTCCGAGTTGGTCAAATACTTCTTCAATGTTTTTATTTTTTGCTTCTTTCTCTGTTAAAATTGTTTGCATCATTTTACTTCACATTTTCATAAAAACAAATATTAATTACGACAATAAATTATCGATTTTAAACCTTATGGATAAAATATAAAAGCCAGAATCCGATATTGGGAAAAGGAAAATAGAGTACATACTTATAAAATTTAGCTTAAAGATCCTTAACCAAAAAATATTTAAAGGAAGATTTGGTTATCATTATGAGAATTGCACATTTTTGAATAAATCTTAGTAGGAGCGGATCTGAAGCATAGTAAATACTCATTTATAATATCTTGCTTTTTTAAGGCAAAATGTTTTACTTTTTATTGATTTTGCTTATTCTATAGATTTTTAGCTTCGAGAGTAAAGATATCATTAGTTCTGTGAAGATAAGGTTTCTGAAAATTCAATCCTTACCAATTTAATTGAGAGTCTAAGTGATATTAAATGAAAATCTTCTACTATATATCTTAGATCTTATGGATAATTATTATAAAGATTCTTGATTAGACTATTCAATTCTTCCATTGATTTCTTTTTTGAATAAGCTATTTCCCCACATTCATCTTCTAAGTCTAAACAAGACTTAACATAATTCTTATTCATAATATTCAGCATTGCTTTAGGTAAAAATAAAAACTCTTTCTGATATTTAGCGATACCTCTTACAAATGAATAGCATTCCTCATCCAAAGTTTCAAGCGGAAATATTCTTGTGGGAAAATTCATGTTTTTTAATTCTTCTAAACCAATTTTATCTGCTGAGTAGAGGAGATTTTTAGCGAAACTTAAACCAAACGCCAATAAAGGCAAAAGAGTCGCTCCAGTTTGAGGAAAAGCTCCTATCTTTAATTCAGGTAAATGTATATACAAATTATCTTTTGATCTATCTGCAAAAATTCGTAAATCAGAAGAAAGCATCATTAGTACTCCAAATCCGATAGCAATCCCTTGAATTTGTGTGATTACAATTTTAGTCATGGTTAATATCTTGTAATTCACTTTTCGGCCCCATTCAATTATTAATTTTACATTTTCTGGAGATCCTTGGATCTCTTTCAAATCATAACCCGCACTAAAGAATTTAGTTCCTGTACTCCGTATAATAACACAACGAATTTTATCACTCTTTTCAGAATCTTCCAATTTTAAAAATAAGAATTTAAGCATTTCGACAGTAAATGCATGGGCTTTATTAGGTCTATTAATTGTTATAATCGCAACAGGTCCCTTAATATTATATTGAATTAATTCTTCACTCATAGGATCTTAAAACTCAGAATAAAATATAAAAGATTATATAATAATTTTTGATGATCAGTTATTTGATCAAATTAGCTTTTAAAAACTTTAATTCTCCTGTTGTTTTTATTTAATTAAATTTATAATTTAGAAAAGAGATACTCTTTTCCCCTATTTATCTAAAGATGCTTATTATAATTATATCTTTTAAATATTCCAATTGATTTATTGATTTAAATTATTAAGAAAATAACAATAATAGTTAATAGATCTATTTTATTGTTTTTTAAATAATAACTAATTTAGAGAATCAATATAAATAACATATAATCTATGAATTCTATAGAATCCTTAGAAGATTTAGATCCAAAAAAAGCTACACCTATGATCAAACACTGGATCAGCATCAAAAAGAAATATCCTGAATACTTAGTCGCATATAGGATGGGAGATTTTTACGAATTTTTTTATGATGATGCGATTAGAGTTTCTAACTTAATAGGAATTACACTTACAAAAAGAAAAATAGGAGACGATGAATATCCTCTCGCGGGAATTCCTCATCACTCAGGCAATTATTTAAATAATCTAGTAAAAAAAGGACAGACAGTTGTTATTGTTGAACAACTTGAAGATCCTTCAAAAGTTAAAGGTAGGATTGTTAAGCGGGGAGTCGTAAGAATACTATCTCCTGGCACCGTAACAGAAGCGGATATGTTGAGATCTGAGGAAAATAACTATATAGCCTCTATTATAAAAGAAAGAAGAGGCTATGGATGTGCGTTCGCAGACATATCGACGGGTGAATTTGTTACTACAGAATTTTCTTTAAAAGAAAGCGATGCTTTCGAGAAACTATTAAGTATGTTTTCTAGATTTGACCCCGCAGAGTTGATTGTACCTTCTGAGTTACATAGAGAAGAGAAGCTATTTATTTTTCTGAATGATATCTCCAATGCACTGATCAAAGAATATGATGATTTTTATTTTAGTTATGATGAAGCTTCCCAACTTATTAAAAGACATTTTGAAGTCTCTAATTTGGATGGATTTGGGTTACAAGATTCAGATCTAGCAATTCAAGCAGCAGGAGGATTATTAGCTTTTCTAAAAGAAACTCAAAGAGATATTATTCCAAATATCTTTAAGATCAAAAAATTAAAAGAAATGGGTGTCCTACATCTTGATTATATAACTCAAAGAAACTTAGAATTAACCAGTTCACTTTGGGAAAAGGGAAAAGATACCACTCTTTTTTCAGTTTTTAATCGCACAGAGACTCCTATGGGAACAAGACTTTTAAAAAAATATATTTTGGAGCCACTTACAGAAATCAAAGAGATTAATCACAGATTAAATATTGTCCAAAAGTTTAAGGATGATATCTTCTTGAGATCCGATTTAAAAGAGCAACTCAAAATTATTGGAGATTTAGAACGATATATTAACAGAATTAACTATACAAGTCGTTCTAATGCCAGAGATTTAATTAATATTAAGAATTCGCTTGAAAAGATACCAAAAATTAGAAATTTATTACGAAAAACTAATATTCCTGAAATTGAAATCTATCTTAAAAGAATTGATGAGTTTAGTCAAACAAGAGAGATAATAAATTCTAATTATAAAAAATTGTTAAGTTTAACATCAGGATTAAAAGTGGGTCATAACAATATTTTGGGATACTACATCCAAATCACTAAGAAAACTCTTCAATCTATAAATAGAATTCCCCAGGAATATGTTGAAAGACAAACTTTAAAAAATTCAAGGAGATATACAACTAGAAAACTAAAAGAACTTGAGGAAAAAATCGTAACAGCTCAAGAAAAAATTAATGATTTAGAATACGGAATTTTTTGTCAAGTTAGAGAAAAAGTTGAAGAAAAAACCATAGAAATTTTAGAAACTGCTGAAAATATCGCAATTATAGATGTTCTTTCTTGTTTTGCTGAAATATCTGAAAAATATAATTATTCTAGACCTGAAGTAAATAATAGTAAGAGAATAGAAATAAAGCAAGGAAGACATCCTGTTATTGAGCAAATAAATATTACGGACAAATTTATTCCTAATGATTGCTATTTGGATACGGAAAAAGAGCAAATTTTAATCATTACAGGACCAAATATGTCGGGAAAATCGACTTATTTAAGACAAGTGGCTCTTATATGCCTAATTGCTCAGATGGGATGCTTTGTTCCAGCGAGATATGCCAAAGTTGGGATTATTGATCAAATTTTTACAAGGATCGGAGCTTCAGATGATTTAGCGAGGAAATTATCAACATTTATGATTGAAATGACTGAAACAGCAAAAATTTTAAATTATGCAACTGAGAAAAGTTTGGTTATTATTGATGAACTTGGGAGAGGCACTAGTACAAGTGACGGACAAAGTATCGCTATGGCAACACTTGAAAAACTCCATGATATAAATGCTAAAACTCTTTTTAGCACCCATTACCACCAATTAACGGAGATTGAATTACCAAGAGTGAAAAATTATCATTTAGACATAATTGAAAATGATGATGGTACTATTAATTTTGTAAGAACATTAAAATCAGGTAGTACAGAAAAATCCTATGGAATACATATTGCAAAATTAGCTGGAATACCAGATGATGTTATTATACGAGCTTTTGAAATCTTAGAACAAATCGAAGAAAATGATCCATTCAAGGAAACTGTGAAAAATAATGGAAATTCTAAAAACTCGAGTAAATTTCATGAAAAATTAATTGCTGAAAAAGAGCAATCCTTAAAAAATCTCAATAAAAAGCTAGAGAAAACAAGAGAACAAATAATAACTTCTAATGATCAAATAAGAGAAAAATCGATTACAGTTAAGGAATGCGAAGCAAAAATCGAATTGTTGAAAGAAAAGATAAAAAAATTATCTCAAAAGACTATAAAGGGAGAACAAAAACCACAGAAACAGAAAAAGTCTATACAAACAACTTTCTTTCAACCCATTATAAAAAAGGAAAGAATATTAGATGAAGAAATTAAAGATATCATAAAAGTAATTAAAGAAATGGATATAAATTCAACAACGCCTGTAAATGCAATGAAAATTTTAATTGAATTACATGAAAAAGCTATAAAATTAGATAAAAGTTAAAATCCCAGATATTTATTAAATACTAAGCATACTTAATATATTTACGATAGCAATACATATGTTGAATATAATTAATGCAACAATTATTATTACTCTTAGAATTTTCTTTGTTTTTGCTCTCTTTATATTTTCTAAAAAAATTAGGTATAAAAATCCTATAAACATAAATTGAGAAACTTGAACTGCTCTCCAAATAAAAGAAAATCCCTTTAAGAATAGTTCTAGGAAAATAGAGCTTACAAATGGGACTTTAAATGAACTGTAGGACCAATTATCTAACATCTGGAATAAATAATTGGGAAATATGATATAAGGAAGGAAAAGTAAGAAAAAAGGTATGATGTAATAGATAATGTCTTTCATCTTTATTTTTCTCACTATTAATAATGCTGGCAAAAAAAGGATACTATTAATCTTTACAGTAGCCAACGCAAATAAGATTCCAGAAATCCATTTCTTATTCTTTTCGAAATACAGATATGAAAGAAAAAGTAATAATAGAATGAGAAAATTGATATTATTGTAATATGCATCAAAAAAATAGCTTAATGTGCTCATTGAATAAAAAAGGAAGATATCTATCTTATTTTTAAATACTTTAGGTATTTTCCAGAAGACATAACTTACCAATAGAAACCTTAGAATATCCCAAATGTAAACGGCAACACCCAAAGGAATAGAACTGATAGGGAAAAATAAAAAATAGAAAAAATAGAGATAATATGGAGGAAAAGGCTGATACCATCCTTCTATTGTTACATAATTATAAAAATTAAATAATCCTTGAAGATTTCCTTTATAAAGTACTTTAAAATCAATATATTCTAAATATAATAAAAAAGATTGTTAATCCTAAAATTGTGATAATAAAACAAATTCTCATAGACCGTTTTTTTAAATCATCTGATATAAGATCTCTAAACTCTTGGTATTTTTGAGTTATTTGTGTGTAATTCATCGACCCAACTTCTAAATTTCTAAGTTATTATCCTATAAATTCTACAAATGTAATAATATTAATAAGAAGAAAAATAAATAATCTATCAAAAATTTTAAGGAGAAATGATAATGACATTTTATGACATTTTTAGGAGATATCATAAAATCATGAGGTTTATTGCTTTTCCTAATTAGATAAAAATTGCTAATAGCTTCATTTTCTTGAAACATTCATAATATCTTCATAATAAGTTATAAAGAGAAATATAAATATGAAAAAATATGATGTAGTTATAATTGGAGGATCAATTGCTGGATCGGTATTTGGAGAAAAGATCGCTAAACAGGGATTTAAAACTTTAATGGTTGAGGCCGCAAAAACCCCAAGAGAAAAAGCTTGCAGTGGAATACAATTTCCTTATTTTGAAAAAATTATTCATTTAGCAAGCAATCACAGGGTTTGCTGATTAATATTTTTTCCTCGGCCAGTTCTTTGACGACCTTCAGGGTCCGCCAGTCGAAGGACTGGTTCGCGACCCGGGCCTCGAACCCCTTCGTTCCCGGCGTGCGTCGCGCCCTGCGCAATCGACCTTTTCGAATCCTCCTCTCCAGCTACGTCGTCGGGAGCGTGACCGCCGCCATCCCCGCCTC
>JARRLT010000007.1:0-14116 GCA_037386725.1 Promethearchaeota archaeon | reverse complement strand
TGAAAATATATTTGTATGAAACAAAAATAATCCAAAACGTTATGGTAATGAAAAAGTTTCAAATAGAATGGGTTTATCCAAAAATCGTACAACTGGTTATGTCTCAGATTGGGAGCATCCTGAAGCTGAATCAAATCAGTTTATCAAAAATGCTTCATTTGGAAGTGAAAAATACATAACACCCTCGCTCTCGGATTCAACATTAACTGGAACAGCTCAGATTATCGAGGTCGATGTTAGTGACGCTAACTTTTCATATGGAGAGAAATGTGGGTATTGTGGTTATGATTTTGGAGAATATTCTGGAAAAATATATAGGTGTAATTCTTGCAATGTTTCATACCATGAAACTTGTTTGAATATGCAAATAAATGAAGGTGTATGTAAGAATTGTGGTAAGATACTCTTATGGTAAATTCTGTATCCATTTGCTTTTTAATAACTAATTTAAATTAATTTAACAAGACTTTTTCTAAAATCTTAAATTTCAACAATAGAATGAATTATATCTATAAATTTTACTGAACAAAAATGGTTGTTAAAGTAGAAAAATATTGCAACTCTCAAGTAATTGAATGGTTATGGGCATCAAATAATGAGTTAATACCTTCACCATTTTTTACTTCTTGTTACTTAATTGATGGATTATTAATTGATTCGGGAGCTCCAGCGGGTGCAAATGATTTAAGTGATTTCATATCCGCTTTAAATAAAGATGAAATGGTAAAGAAATGCGTCATTACCCACACACATGAAGACCATGCGGGAGGTGCAAATATGCTTCAAAAGAAATTTAATATTCCAATATATGCGAGTGAGAAAGCACTTCCAATTTTGAAGAAAGGATATAGTTATCCAGAATATCGAAAAATTACGTGGGGTGAATGTTTAAAACCTATTGAAGCCAAGTCAATAAAGAGTCCTGTAACTACCTCTTCTGAAGAATACATATTTGAAGTCTTTCCAATGCCTGGACATGCTCCTGAGTTAATTGCTCTGGTTGAAAAAAATCAAGAATGGGCGTTTGTGTCTGATGCTGTACAACCAAAATATAAGATGCTTTTTGGCAATAAAAGTAGCATTCAAGAAGATCTAAATTTAATCTATGATTCTATAGCGAACTTATTCAATTTTACAGAAAATATGGAGAATCTCAAAATATTTGTATCTGGTCAAGGTCTTTTTAATGGAAGAAACTACCTAATTGAAAAATTAAATGAAATTGAAATCTTACATAAAAAAGCACATAAGATTTATCAAAATGAACTTCAAGAGGGCGTTAATAAAGAAAAGGCGTTAAAAAGGGTATTGAAAAAGTTATTTAAGAGGGAAAGTGTAATTGGAAAACTTACTGGTGGAGATCTTTCAATCATGAACCTGATAAAAGAATTAATTAAATGGCCTTTGAAAGAATGAAATTAGTCTTAAATCTATCCGAATTCTTATTATCTCTAAATTGAAGAGAAATCAGAATTTTTCTAGATAATTTTATGAAATTTCTATAAATTGATAAATTATCAAAAATCTTTCTATTTGATGAAGATCGAGAAATTTAAAATGGAAGATTATTCGGTAGTTCTAAAAATCTGGAAAGAAACTTCAATAACGATAACTTCCTCTGAATCGAAGGAAGAAGTAGAAAGAATGTTATTGAGGAATCCGAATTTATGTTTAATAGGCAAGCTTGAAGATAAAATTATTGCCGTTGTTTTTGGCGGTTTTGACGGGAGAAGAGGGTATGTTCATCATTTAGCTGTAATTCCAGAGTATCAAGGCAAAGGATATGGAAGAAAAATAATGGAAGAACTTGTTAAACGATTTAGAGATATGAAAGTTCATAAATTACATTTATTTGTTGAGAAAAGAAATCAAGATGTAATTAATTTTTATGAAAATTTGGGATGGGAAGTCCGGAATGATTTAGAAATGATGAGCTTTGTTCCTGATAAAGATCTCTATATTATTAATCGAATTTAGAAAAGATTTCACTTTTTTTATAGGTTTTTTTACCAAAACATTTTAAAATTAAAAATTTCTGAAAATTATATATATCAAAATGAGATAATAATATAATAATTTATATAAAAACCTAAAAGTATTTTATAAAATGTCTGACGAAATTCATGAATATTGGATGGAAAATTGGCCCGAAGAAGTACCAAGACATATAGATTACCCTGAAATTTCACTTGGTGAATTTTTGAAAAAGACTGCAGAAGAATATCCTAATTCACAAGCAATATATTTTGAAGGATGGAGATGCACATATAAAGAACTGGATGGCATAGTTGATCAACTAGCAACTGCTTTATTAAAAATGGGGATTAATAGAGGTGATGTAATCGCACTTGACCTTCCTAATTGTCCTCAATTTGTTATAGCTTTTTATGCTATATGCCGAATTGGAGCAATTGCAAATCCTATTATTCCATTAAACCGGTTCGTGGAAATTGTTCATCAAATAAATGATTCGAACGCAAAATTTTTAATCATTCTGGACTCATTATATGAAGAGCATCTTCATGGAAATGATCTAAGTAAGATGCCGAGTTTAACAACTATAATCTTGACTGGTTTGGATGAATATCTACCAAAAATAAAAGGAATTCTTGGTAAGTTACTTAGTAAAATTCCTTATATGAAGGAGTGGCCAGAAAGGGTGGATGATATTGAAGTTCATCCTTTCCAAAGGATTTTGGTGGATGGACTTCCGGTTAACGTTCCAAAGATAGAATTCGATGTTAAAAGCGATCCAGCGGTTTTAATTTATACGGGGGGTACTACAGGATTACCTAAGGGTGTAATGACCTCTCATTACAATCTTGTGGTGAATTCCCTCCAAGCAAATTATTGGTCTCAAACACAATTGCCAGAATTGGAAAAAACTCTTGGAAGTGGGGGTATGTTTATCGTATTACCTTTGGCTCATTCATTTGGGCTTTCGATTGGTATGAGTATTGCCATAAGCAATGGATATAAGATGATCTTATTTCCTAAACCTCCAGAGCCAATTTCTAAGATGTTAAGAGTGATAAAAAAGGAAGGAGCAACGTTTGGACCTGGAGTTCCCACTCTATGGAATAAAATTACTCAAGATCCTAAAGCTGAAAAGTATAGAGGACAGCTAGGTTCATTAGTTGCTGCGTTAAGTGGGGCTTCTGCTTTACCCTTAGAAATTAAGAAAGAATTTGAGGAAATTACGGGCTCTCGGATAATTGAAGGCTATGGTATGTCGGAAACAAGTCCTCTTCTTACAGCAACTCCATTTCATAAGTATAAAGAAAATACCGTAGGATTCCCAGTTTCGGACACCTTTATCAAAATAGTTGATTCAGAAGAAGGAAAGAGAATATTATCTCAATGTCCTGAGGAAAACTGTGATAATTGTGGAGCGGATCAAACACAATATATTGGAGAAATTTGTGGGTGTGGTCCCCAAGTAATGTTAGGATATCTGAATCGTCCAGAAGATACCGAAAATGCATTAAGGAAAGACTCTAAAGGAAGAATTTGGTATTACACTGCAGATATTGGGTGTATTGATAAAGATGGATACTTGCATATAAAAGATCGTAAAAGAGATATGATAAAATATAAAGGACATTCTGTGTTTCCAAGAGAGGTTGAAGATCTTATCTATATGCATCCAGCTATAAACGAAGTAGGAGTTGTTGGGATTCCCGATCCTGAAACGGGACAAACTATAAAAGCATATATTTCTTTAAAACCAGAATATGAGGGTAAAGTCACTCAAAATGAATTAATGAACTGGTGCAAAGAGAATATATCGCCTTATAAGTACCCTCGAATAATAGAAATTATTCCAGAGCTTCCGAAATCTGTAGTGGGCAAAATTTTAAGAAGGGAATTACGAAAGTAAAGACAATCCATTATTTTTTTCTTTTTATTTTAGTAGAAAATTATAGATACAAGTAAAATCAAAAATAATTGAAAATAATAAGTTATATTTAGAAATAATTGTTAAATCTTTGATACTTATAGACTATGAAATAGCATAATAAAGTAAATGGATAAAAAAATATAGTTAATTTAATTAAAATTTTATTCTGTTAAATTCTTTGAAGTTAGTTGCACTTCATAATTTGTTCCTTCCCATTTATCTTTAGCCACCCAGTGAAATGTAAAGCTCAATTTTGTTGAATCATTTAATTTTTTTGTTGGCAAATCAGCATAAAAAATGCCTAATCCGTTATTCTCTGCCTTTTCTTCATGAAATGTGTTCCAATTATCAATAGACCATTTAATAATTGCTTCATATTTTAATTCAAGTCTTAAAGTTTTTCCAATTTCCATTTCATGACATTTATGGTTAAATTTCCATATTTTTAGTTTTGATGGGTGTTTTTCCTTCACATATCTTTGTTGAATTTGAGGGGGCATATCAAAAATCTTATTATCTTTTAAAGATCGAACTAGCTTTACATATTCAGAGTGGGCCCAAACTAAAGGTGTAGCAGAGCCAGAAGGATGTCCATTAAAAAGGCCTTTTTGAGGGATATCTTCTGCATCCCAAACTTGTTCAGGGATTAATCCACCAAGACTAGTCTGGGCTTCTATTACTTTTAATAGGTCTTTTGCTTTCTCAATATCTCCTTTTTCTATTTCATAATGAGCACGTTCTCCCGTTAATAAAGGCCATCCCCTTCCAATTCCGGTTCCATCGAAAGGATCTCCATTAGAATGTTCTCCATATCCATCCTTATTATAACGGTGCCATACAGGACCAGTAGAAGTTTCTGTTTTTAACATAGAATCAATTACCTTTACAGTATTGAGGATTTTAGGATTATTTGCGGCTCTTAATCCAAATCTTACAAGAGCTAATGCATCAGGACTAACGATAAACTCATAAGGTGATTCGCTTTCACCCAGAGGTCTATTTTTAATAGGAACATACCCATTTTTGGGAGATGTTGCATCAGAAGAATCAGGAGGACCTATCCGGACGTAATAACCTTCTACATTTAATTTTTTAGATATTTCTGAGTTTTTAACATAGGTCCATTTTTCAATATTAGAGTTCCAGTAATCGGCTAATTCTAATAAATAGGAACTAATTTGAGGTTTATCTGCTTCTCGAGCAAATTCGGCTGCAATAACTAAAGCAGCAATTTCTACTGCTAATGTAAAAGGAGAGTAACCAGGATCTTCTTCCCATCTATCTTCAGGAGATATTGGGCCATTAATAGCTAAAAAACTTACAGCTTTTTTTATAGTTGGCCAAATATCAATATTTTTTAGAAGACCATCTTTTTTTAGAACATTTGCTAGTAATATTGGAAATGCAGTTTCATCCATTTGTATCCCATGCCAATATTCAGTACCATCCATCCACATATTCTGAGGCCAATGGCCATCCTTATTTTGAGTACTCATTAGATAAATCATGATTTGTTGAGCCTCTGAATCAGCTCCCACAGAAAGAAGTCCTCCTGCAGTCTCAACAAGATCTCTTGGCCAAACTAAATGATATCCTCCTAAGTCATCATCTCCTTTAGAAAAACCCCATGGAATTGATAAACTCGCGATTGATCCATCTGAAAATGTTTTATCCATGTGGGTCTTTAAGACTGTAGTACTTAATCGATATATATTAACTCCTTTATCTCCTATATGACCCATTTGATTGCATCTTTGTTGAAATCGTATCCATGAAGATTTATAATCTTCAATTATTTGATCTATATCGTTTAATAAAGATGTACGTGCTAATTGTCCAGCTTCTGCTGGATTATTCCCAAATGCTATCGCTATATTAAATTTTCCACCAGTGGCCTTTAGATCTATTTCTCCAGTTAGGACAATGTTTCCATCAGAAGCATGAGAATAACATTTTGTGAGCTGATGATTTTTATTTATGTCATGCCATCCATCACTGGTACCAAAATATCCACAACTCATATTGATATATGGTATAGAACATGTTGATGCTAAAGTTGTATTTTTTCTTTGTGCAAATAACATTGGAATTCCCTTATAATCTCCAGACCAAGCATCATTTCCGTAACCAAAATTTTTAATATGAGGATTTAATATTGAATAGAGGCGATAATCTTCTAAGTTTCCATCTAAAGGAGTAAATTTAACCTTCATCAGAAGAACATTTCTCCTAGGATCCGTTAGAATTATCTTTTCTATTGTATAATGCTCTTGATCTGATCTGTTCGTAATTTTATAAGCAGGAATCCCTTGTTCTATAGTAACAGTTTCATGGGAACAATTAGTTTTTTCTTCTTCAAATAAACCAGTGTCGTTAGTGATTAGGAATTGAAAGTCTCGAATATTTGCTTGATCAATACGAGGGTAATATACTTCATTAATAATACCATGAGATAAAGTAAACCATACCAAACTTCCACGAGATATAGATGTTCCTACCCCATCTTTTGTGCTAGAGGTCCATTTAGGATCATCTCCTGGGCTTCCTGGGGCTTGTTCTTTATATATTATCTCCTTTTGCTTCATTGAAACCTAACCTCCTAAAGCTCTGGGATGTTTACCCTGTCGCCAATGTTCTTCAATATCTTCTAAAGTTCGTCCCTTTGTTTCTGGAACATAGAAATATGTAAAAATTAATGCTCCTATCCCAACTGCAGCATAAATCCAAAAGGTACCAGAGATTCCTAATGATTCAATTAAGGATATAAATGTTAGAGCGATTATTAAATTTGCAAACCAATTAGCATCTGTAACAATGCTCATAGCAGTACCTCTTACTTTTAACGGAAAGATCTCAGATATTAATAACCAAAAGACGGGTCCTAATCCAATAGCAAAAAAAGCTACATATGCCATTAATCCAATTGCTGCTAAGGTTCCTAATTGTTGCAATAGACTAGGCAAAAAGAATACAATTCCAAGCATTACTAACATTCCACTCATACCCAATAAACCAACTAACAATAATTTACGTCTTCCTAAACGATCCAATAAGAATATTGCTACAACGGTAAAACCTACATTAACAAGACCTACAATAGACGTAACTAAAAGTGATGCTCCAGATGTCGGAAATCCTGCAAATTCAAAAATTGTTGGAGCATAATATATAATTGTATTTATTCCAGTAACTTGTTGGAAAACTGCAAGTAACCCTCCAACAATTATTGCAGGTAATATAGCTGGATTGAAAAGTTCTCCTATTCCTCCTCTCTGTTTATTTAGACTGGTTTTAATTTCATCAATTTCACTATTGACATTGTTTGTTCCTCTAACTTGGACTAAAGTGTCGTGGGCTTCGTTTATTTTTCCATTATTAACTAACCATCGTGGACTTTTTGGCATAAACGTCATAGCGATTAATAAAACAGCTGCTGGAATAGCTGCTAAACCAAGCATATATCTCCATCCGTTTATTGGGGAAAATGCATAATCCACTAAATAGGAAATAACAATACCAATAGTTACAAATAATTGATTGAAAGAAACTAAAGATCCGCGAATTTTAGGTGGAGCAAGTTCAGAAACGTAAAGGGGAGCGATAAAAGAGGCCATACCTATTGCAATTCCTACAACTATTCTTCCTATAATCAATATGATTATATTTGGTGTCAAGGATGTTCCAATAGCACCTCCTGCAAAAATAATAGCTGCTATTATTATCATTTCTCTTCGACCATAATGATCTGCTAACGAACCACCTATAAGAGCTCCTATTACTGCTCCAATTAATACCGCACTGACAGTAAATTCGTGCATAAATGGTGAAAGGGCAAATTCAGTATCAATATAAAGAATAGCACCGGAAATTACTCCTGTGTCATAACCAAATAACATTCCACTAATCCCCGATATCATTGCTATTACATAAATTCCAGAGTTGTCGAATAATGATTTAATATTCATTTTTTTACATTTATGTAGTAATTTTATATTATTGAAATTAATTTAAATCTCATTTATAATCATTTTGTGTTAAAATTATTAGGATTTCTCTAATGATTTTAAAACGTTTTAATTGATCATCTTGGCTTTTAAAAAACTCCAATATCTTTAAGCAGATAACAAATTTTAAAAATATGATATTCCCTTATATCTATAAATTATATTTAATCTAAAGGCTTTAAATGAAGATTGCGATAAAATTTCGATCGATATAATTCCTTAAAATATTCAAATTATTAATTTCCTCTAAAAATATGTTCGAAAAGAAGTTCTTCTTGATTATGTATATTTAAATCTCTTAAAATTCTTCAAAAAACCAATCAATTAATTCTTGAAATCTACTTTCAAATTGGTTAAAAATGAATTCGGAATTTCTTTTTTCGGACTTCTTTCTCTTAATATCCTCTTTGATGTTCACGAATCGAGATGGTCTATCAAACTAGTCCTGATTTTTAGATTAAAAATGAATATTAAATTTATTATATAAATGTAAATTTATTGTTTTAAAAAAATCAGAATTAAAATTGTTTGATGGTGAATTTTTAAAAGAAACTTTAGGTTTACTTTAATCTTGGTTTAGAATTTTGTTATAGGCATTTTATATTTCCATTTTTCATTTACTTTATGATCCTTTTTATTAATATCATGGTGTAAATTTTTTGCTAAATTACGATATGCTTTTTTATTTTCTTCTTCACTGCGGTTCCTTTTAAACCAAGTTTATCATAAAAGTCTTTTTTTGTTGTGATTTCTTAATCCATATTTTAAATAGAATGGATTTATTTCTTCGATACCTTATACATATAAAAATATACTTAAATTTTTGCCTTAAGGTTCATTAGATTGATACAAGATCAGTTTTTCATAGCTTTTTGACCTTTATCAGCTGAATAGCTTTTTGAGGACATCTTTGAAAACAAACTGAACATCCTCCACAAGTTCTATGAGTATTAACAGTAATAGCTTTTTTATTTTCATTAAATTTTCTGATAAATAAAGGGCAGAATTTTATACAAGTCCCACAAGAAATACATTTTTCTAAATTAGTTACCGCCTTATATGAAATTTTTGTAAGTTCATTTATCTTTTTTTCTAAACTATTTGATGCAGAATCCATTATTACACTTTTAGTATTCTAATTTTTTAAAATAGAATTTTTCCTATAAATTTTATTTATCTAATTATGATTAAGATTGAATAAGAAAAGCAGAAAAAAATATCACGTTATATAAATCATAAGATAATTATCAACTAGGTTTATTGTATCTTCAAGCTTAAATTTCTTAATATTTCTTCAGCTTTTTTTGTAAAACCTTGGACGATATCATCGACATCCATTAAATTCGAAATTAAGCCAACCGATTGTCCTGCTGGAATCGCTCCATCCTCAACATCTCCTACAGTATATACTAATTCATAATGCTTTAAATCTTCTAAATATTCTTCCATTGAAAATGACATTTCTTGGGCTATTTTTTCTTCTTTTGAAAGAATATTCCCATGTTTTAATGCATATTTATTCTTTAATAACCTGATGGGTCCAAATCCTCCTGTGGTTAAAATTGTGTCTCTATCCTCAGCAGAAGGTATTAAATCTTTATAATTAGGATGAAATTCACTTTGTCTTGAAGCAATAAATCGTGTACCCATCGCAATCGCATCAGCCCCTCCTGCTAAACAAGCAGCAATCCCTTCTGGGCTTGCAATACCTCCACAAGCAATAACGGGAACATTTGGATATTTATTTACTATTTCTTGTAATAATACTAATGTTGTAATCTCTTCATAACTCTGATGTCCTCCGCCTTCAACACCAGTGGCGACTAATCCATCAATCTTATTCTTCACAGCATTATCTGCTAAGAACAAAGCTGGAGATACATGTGCATGAAAGATATCCGGATCTTTTTGTTGGATATAGCTGGTAGCGAAACTCTTACCTCCAGAACGAGTTAAAATATAAATTAATTGTTCTTTCAATTTGGGATTTTTCTCACGCCACGACATTATTTTCCTTAACATTATTTTATGATCAGTTTGAACTCTTGCTACTCTTACATTTACCCCAAATGGTTTATCTGTATGTTCAATAACTCTTTCTATTTGTACTTTCATATCTTGAACAGAATTCTTTCCTTGTAATGTTGCATGGCTTAATACTCCCAAACCTCCAGCTTCAGATGTAGCTATAGTTAATTCTGTTGTATAGAAAGGCCCCATCGGAGCACTTATTATAGGATATTTTATACCAAAACGTTCGGTAAGTCTTGTTTTTATCATTATTAATTATCACTATTCATATTATATGGATTATATAAAACATAATTCGATATTCATACTAAAAAAGATATCTACCTTCTTTTAAAGAGCTATTAAAAATTGTAAGATTTTCAGTCTATGGATGATCTAATGATAGATATTACTAAAATTTATAATCGAAATTAAATAGATTCTCTTTCAAGAATTTATTTTTGAATATAGTTCTCATAATATAATGTAATTATAAAATAAGAATATAAAAAAGTATTAAATATAGATTTTGACTTTTGATATTTTAATAGTTACCTTCACGTAATTTTAAATGTGAAATTTTTCCGACATTGGTTTTCGGAATTTCTTTAAGAAAATGAACTTCACGGGGATATTTATAAGGAGCCATATTATTTTTTGCCCATTCGATAATATTATCTTCAGAGATTTTTCCCTCGAATTGAGACTTTAATACAACATATGCTCTAATAGTTTCACCAACTTCTGTTGGAATACCAATAACGGCGCATTCTAAAATTGCTTCATTTTTTAATAGTAAAGATTCTACCTCCGCAGGATAAACTGAATGTCCCTTATATTTAATCATATTCTTTAATCGAGCCTTAATGACTGTATATCCGTCCTCGTCCAAAAGGGCTATATCACCAGTGTGTAACCAACCATCAATAATAGTTCCACTCGTTTCTTCCTCACGTTTATAGTATCCTTTCATAACTTGAGGACCTTTTATACATAATTCCCCCTCTTTATTCAGTTCTTGCAAAATCTCACCGGTTTCGACATTGATAATTTTCATTTCTGTGTTTGGCAAAGGAAGCCCTATCGTACCATTTTTAGACAATCCAGTAAATGGATTTACATGCGTAACAGGCGAAGCTTCAGTGAGTCCATATCCATCTCGTAATTTTGCTCCTAAAATTTGCTCGAATCTATCTTGCACTTTTCTCGGTAAAGAACCACCCCCTGATAAACATTTATTGATACTACTTAAATCGTAATCTTCTAATCCTTCATAATTAATGATAGTATTATAAAGGGTTGGTACTCCTGGAAATATTGTCACTTTATGTTTAGAAATGGCCTCTAATACTTCTTCAACATTTCCTGCGTTAGTGATTAATATTTGATTTGCTGCTAATCGGACAGAAAGATTCATTGCTACTGTCTGAGCATAAATATGATATAAAGGTAAGGCTGTGAGCATCACTTCTTTACCTAATTTTGCCTCATGAAACCAAGTACGATATTGTTCCACATTTGATACAAGATTGAAATGTGTTAACATTGCACCCTTAGGTAATCCCGTTGTTCCACCAGTATATTGAAGACAAGCAATATCGTTTTCGGGATTAATATCTGGTTTTGGAGGATTTGGTTCTGTAGTATTTATGATTTTTTCTAAATAAAGTTTAGAACTTTCTTCAATTTCCTTATCAAGGGAGGAAGTCGGATCTGAAGAAGTCCATCCTTTTAATGAACTATAAATTACAGTTTCAACATTAGTTTTGGGTACGACTGATTCATCAATTTCTGCAAAATCATCCCATAAAATGAGGACTTTTGCATCACTATCATTTAGTTGATATTCAATTTCCATCTCACGAAATAATGGAGCAAGTAATGTCGCCCGAGCTCCACTTCTTAAAATACCATAATAAGCAGCAACACATGGTGGGATATTATTAAAATGTAGTGCAACTGTGTCCCCTTTTTTAAGTTTCAAATCACGGATTAAATAATTTGCTATTCTATCAACGATTTCATCTAATTTTTTATAGGTTAATTGAAAGTCTTTAAAAGTTATTGCTGTGGCGTTCGGATAATTCCTCGCTGTTTCTCGAAGATTTTCAGTAAGGGATTTTTTAGGTAAAGTAATAGTTTTTGGTACATCTTTTGGCCAAAATTTATAATATAACTTATTTTCCATATTTAATCATTTTTAAATGTTTTCTTGGAAATATTTAAATTTCAATTTCTTTTTCAAGAGAAAGAAATTCAATATTATCCATGAAAACTGATATTTATAATATAGATTATTATTCATTAATAATAATTTAATTATTGGGATATTAGAATAACTGATAAAGGAATACATTTTGTAATTACATTGCCTTCCTTAATTGTTGGCACTGTTGGAGGTGGTACAAATCTTCCAACTCAAAAAGAATACATTAATATATTAGATTGTAAAGGTACAAGGAAAAGCCTTAAATTCGCAGAAATTATTGCTTCAGTAGTGCTTACTGGTGAAATATCTTTAGTTGGTGCAATTACTTCAGAAGAATGGGTACAAGCCTATGAAAGATATGGTCGAAATAAAGAGTAATTCAGTGAGCATTTATTGTCAAAAATAATATGTTCGCTTTCCGGCGTGATGTCTAAAATGTAATCTATTTTAAAGAGTTAATATGGGCTTTTATTGACCAATAACTTATAGTAATTTTCAAATTTTTATATTTGATTGTTAAAGTCATTGATTGCTTCAAACATAGCAATAATATTTTGAGGAGGAACATCTGGTAATATATTATGTATTGGATTCCAAACATATCCCCCTCCTGGAAAGAATATCTCAAGCAACTCGGTAATGTGCTTTTTAATTTCGTCGGGTTTTTTTCTATTAAGTATGTTTCTTGTATCAGCACCACCGCCCCAAAAAGTTATATCCTCTCCAAATGTATCTTTTAAATCCCTTGGGTCCATATCCTTAGTATTAATTTGAACTGGATTAAGAATATCAATTCCACACTCAATTAAATCTGGTATTATTGGTTTTATTGATCCGCATGAGTGAAAGAATATTTGCATTGAACTATGTCTTTTGATAAAATCACATAAATATTGGTGGCCAGGTTTAAATAAATCCCTGTAAGTTCGAGGGTTAATCATTAATCCATTATTTTCTCCTAAATCATCGCT
Organism: Promethearchaeota archaeon; assembly: GCA_037386725.1. Classification (GTDB taxonomy): domain Archaea; phylum Asgardarchaeota; class Lokiarchaeia; order Sigyniarchaeales; family SOKP01; genus JARRLT01. Next base: position 1,021 of record JARRLT010000007.1, on the reverse strand, counting down.
AAAAGTTATAATATCGATAACATTGCCAATATATTTACATATATCTTTTAAATGATTTTCATAAAACTCTAGAAGAATGTCGACAAACTTTGTAACTTTTTCAGGATTTCTTTTAGTATCACTTAGTAATTTATCCATTCTTCACCCTTCGGGGCGCTCGGGCTTTAATTCAATTGCTTTTTCTCTCAAATTTCTCCAAAAACCTTTTTCTTTTATGCAACAAAATGGAGGATGTGGACATTTTGATCCTAAATTTTTTTCAGAAGCTCTAATTAGAGAATTCAAATCAAATTCTGGTGGATATCCCTCCAAAAAAGGATAATATATCTGATCCATTACTGATGCTGCTTTTGACATTCTTCCTAATATGGTTCCATCTGGATGAATATATTCAAAAGAGCCATCTGGATTATGCCTTGGCTGAAAGGATATTGGAAATTGAGCTTCAATTCCATTAAAACTTACATCATACCAATCATCCTCTTCCGTGAGATAAGTACTTCCTACATCTAATGTATCAATATTAAATCGGTTTATAAACCAATTTTCGACTCTGGCCAATTGTTGGTTAACATCATGAATTCTTATATGCCCTTCCTTAATTCCTAAGTATTTTTTTAGGTTATAGTACGCTATAGCAGAAACACCACTTGATAAAGTTCCTCCAATATCAACAGGTACTCTATCTGGTTCTTTATGCTTTAAAGTTGTAAATACTCTTTCTCTTGAATTCATATTTTTATAAAAGCAATTTTATTTTATCACAATTCATACTTCGAAGATTCAATTCTAAAATTAAGAATCAATATTTTATATTTTCATTTTATTTTAAGAAAAAGTTATATAATTCTTAAGCTAAAATTCAATAAATTTGAAATTATCTAAATTAATTTATTGAGATTAAAATAAAATGGTGAATTAAAGAATTGTCGAAAAAAGTTGCAATAATTGGTGTAGGAGTAACACCTTTTAGAGCAAGATATTTAGACAAAACCTATTTTGAACTAGCATATGATGCAAC
>JARRLT010000006.1:0-16251 GCA_037386725.1 Promethearchaeota archaeon | reverse complement strand
TTTTGGATAACGAAGAGACAACCAAAATGTTTGATATCCCTGTAAAATATTTAAAAATTTAAAGGCATTATCCTCAAATACAATAAAAAAGCAGAAATCTTCTTATTTGTCTTAATATAAAACTATAAATAAAGCTAGAAGAATAAATTTCATTTAAACATAGTAAATCTCATTTTAACTTATTTTCGACTTTTTTTAATGTTTTAAAAAGATCATTCCATCCATAAGCGTATTTAATATATTCAACCCCTCCAATCTCTATTAGTCCATCCCCTATGAACTTCCCATAAAGAGACTTATAAAAGTTACTCGATGAATTATCTTTTAAAACCCAAGTTATCATACCTTGAATATTATGTTCTAATAGATGTTTCATCATTCTAAAAGCTAAATTGGTTCCTATACCTTTTCTCTGGTAATGTTTTAAAATATAAATCGCCCTCAGCTCTCCCTTATATAGATGTTCGCGAAATCTCATTCCTATAGGCATTTGTTGTTCTAAACTACCCAAAGAAAAGCCAACTATTCTTCCCTTATCATTACATGCAACATATGTAAATATTTTCTCTCGCTTTAAACTTAGACGATCTTCCCAGCTTCTTTTTTTATTTTCTTTAGATAAGCTAGACAGATAATTTTCTGGAATTATATCTTTATATGTTGTTTGCCAAGATTTAATGTGAACTGTAGCAATCTCAGGTGCATCAGCGCTTACGGCTTTTCGGATGTTCATTTTTTGCTTTGTTTACCTAAATATATACAAATATGTCTTTTAAAGTTTTTTACTGAACATTATCTTACAAATATCATTCTATTGCAAGAATAATTTGCTAAAAAGAGAATTTAAATTTAAAAAAAGTTTATTCTTGACCGTAATATTTGGTCCAACCTCTTTTTCTAATTATTCTTCTTCTTTTTGAGTAAATAGTTCCGCTTCGCCATATTTTATGACTTTAACATTTATCAAGGTCATGTCGTGAGTAATTTCATTCCACGAACGGTTTTGCGCTTTTTTTCACCTTTTCTAATAGGTTTATAACCTATCCCAGGCTTGGAAAGTAAAATCTTCTTTTTCACAGGACCATGAACGTCCTTTCTCATCGCAAACCCACTTCGATCGTTTCCTCCCATTATTTGAAATTCATAATTTGGAAATCCGACTAAACCACCCTTAATTGTATCACCAATTTTCATTCCTTCAAATCGAAATTTCCTTTCGTCAATAGGTACTTTTCTAGATTTTCCAGATTCGGGGTCGCTAATATTTAACTTATATACTATTTTTTCAGAAGACATTTTACATCGTTAATAGAACAATCTAAAGTATTGTAAAAAATGTATTAAAATATAAATATTTTATTGATTCTATGAATTTAGATGAAAAAAAGAAATCATCGTATGCAGATCTTTAAAGTTTTTCCGTTAAAAGAATTTCCTTACATGAAAATTCAGGAAGTACTAAGCGGTCAAAAAGTTAGGGATATAATTAATTTAGAAAATGAGGATAAGGTTTTTCTATTAGTAGATCACGAACAAAATCGAATATGGACTTATAATGGAAAAAAGAGTCCATTTAAACAACAAATTTACGGAGGGATTTTAGCTGATCTCCTACGACGTCAATTAAGATTATTTTATAGGATTTATTCTTTGAATACCTATAGCAGAGAAAATGAACTCTTTCAAGAAATATTAGAAAAACAACTTGCTCCAGGAAAAGCAAGGGAAATTGTGAAAGAAGACTTTCCTGATTACTCCAGAAAAAATATTTACAATACAAACCTGTCAGTCCATCCGGGGTTAAACGCCAATAAGGCAATGGAATATTTAGAGAGTCTTCCTAAATTGAAAAAATTTAAACTAAAATTTGTTATTGTTGGATCTAATATTTACACAGAAGAAAAATCACTTGAAAAATTTATCAGTGATGATAAAATATCTACTACCAATAAGAACATTGGTCAATTAAATAATGGATTTAATTTTTTTGGAGATAAAAACTATTCTACTCGCTTAGTTATTAAGGATAGAAAAGTACAAGGAATTGAATTATATCTCGACAGTGAGGAGAAGAGATCTCCATTGAGATTGGAAATCCCTGTTTTTACAGATAATAAATTTACGCAACAAGGAAATATGGAAGATATAATAAAAGCCTTTAAAATCCCAGATAAAAATTTAGAAGAATAGTTTAAAAATAAAATATGGTTCTATTAATAAATCCTAAGACAACTAAAAATTCCCAGAATTTCGACTTTTACTTTCGAGAACCAAATTTGGGGATTCTTTACTTAGCCGCATTGCTTGATTCGCATAATTATGATGTTGAAATCTTGGATTTAGAGCAATTTATTTATTCGGAAAATTTCGACCTTGAAAAAATAGTTTTAGACCATATTCGATATCATAAAGTAATTGGGATAACCTCTCTTACAAATACATATTCATTTGCACATGAAATTATCAAGATTATTAAATCATATAATAGCGACTTAATAACTATATTAGGAGGACCTCATGTTTCTTTTTTCTATGAAGATTTATTGAATAAAAGCTCAGAAAGTAGAAATCTTATAGATTTTATCTGTATCGGGGAATCTGAAAGATCTTTCATCTCATTAATTCATTTTCTTAAAAAAATAAATTATAATAAAAAGAAAGTTAATAAAAATCAATCAAAATTAGAATTGATTAAAGGATTAGCATATCCAAGTAATACAACTAATGGATTTATATTTACTGGATATGATAATGAGCCAATAGATATTGAAGAATTACCCCATCCGGCTCGTAATTATTTAACTCATACAAATTATTATTATAATGTTGCTAATGTAATAATTAATAGAGGTTGTCCGAATCGATGTTCCTTCTGTTCTAGGCAAAATTTGTTTAGGAAAACTAGAATTAGAAGTATTGAGTCTATATTCTCAGAACTAGAAGATATCTACTCTTTAAATACTTATAAATATATTAACTTTTATGATAATATAAATATAAATAAAGAATTCTTCAAGCAATTTTGTCTAAAATTTATCCAATGGAATGAACATGTTAGAAATCCTATTCCTTGGGGTTGCGAATTAAGAGCAGATTCTATAACTAGAGAAGAAGCCAAATTATTAAAAAAATCCGGTTGTATGTTAATTGCAACTGGGATCGAATCTGCCAGTGAAGAAGTATTAAAACAGAATTTTAAATATCAAGATCCTAAAAAGGTTAAAGAAGGAATAGTAAATTTGAAAAGTGAAGGATTACCAATCCAAGCTTATTTTGTTCTTGGTTTACCCGGTGAAACGGAAGAAACCTTTAATAGAACAATCAATTTTATCAAAGAATTACCTTTTACTGAAAATGATAAAATTAATTATTTTATCGCAACACCATACCCTGGTTCACGTCTTTGGATTGAAAAAAAGACATTTGGATTACAAATTTTTGAGAAAAATTTTGACAAATATGATTGTGAGCATTTAATTTTTGAAACGAAGGATTTGAGCAAAGATAAATTAAAGGAAATGATAAAGCAAACCAAAGAAATTGAAAACTATTTCTCGTAAAAACTAAATTATTTTATGGTTTGTCATTTTAATAATCATGTAATACTACATAATAAATTGAAGTAAATGTAATTATATGATAATTAATAAAGACACGATTACAATTAAAAAATGTGTTTTAAATGACAAAAAATGAATATTTTATAGGAGAAGCTCTTATTGGTAATGGAAATGAATTAGCACACATTGATCTTTTAATTGGCTCTAAATTTGGCCCAATCGGAACATCTTTTGCAAATGCTATTTCTAATCCTAGCATGGGTCATGGAGGGCTCCTTGCATGTATAAGACCAAATTTATTATCCAAACCGAAAGCTTTGATAATTCCTAAAGTTACTCTCGGAAAATTAGATGATGCGAATAAAATTTTCGGACCTGCACAGAGTGCTGTAGCTAAAGGTATAGCTGATGCCGTAGAAGAAGGATTAATTCCAATGAGCAAATTAGACGAATGGGTTATAATTGCTAGTGTTTTTATTCATCCACAAGCAAACGATTATCGTAAAATTTATCAATTTAATTACGGAGCAACAAAGTTGGCAATCAAAAGAGCTCTAAATGAATACCCGCCTATTGAAAAGATCTTTTATGATAAAGATAGAGCTAAACATCCTATTGCTGGAATTAAAGCACCCAAACTATGGAGACCTCCTTATTTGCAAATTGCTCTTGATCATCCTTCAATAGAACATCATAAAAAGGTTGTAACAATGATTCCGAATAGTGATCGAATTATACTAGAAATAGGAACTCCATTTCTTAAAAAATATGGAATGGAGGTTATAAATGAAATCAGACAATTAAACTCTAATAAGTATATTGTCGCGGATCTTAAAACTTTGGATGTTGGAAAGCTTGAAGTCGATGATGCTTTTAAAGCAGGAGCTGATGGAGTTGTTTGTAGCGGTTTGGCATCTGCGGCATCAATTGATAAGTTTCTTTTAGAAGCAGAAAGACTGGGTATTGATGGATTCGTAGATATGATGGAAGTCTCTGATCCTGTACAAAAATTAAAAAGTTTAAAACAAATTCCACGAGTTGTTATTTTGCATAGAGGAATTGACACTGAACAATCAACTTCTACGGGTGGTTCTGATGCGGTTCAAAAACAAAAATGGGGTTTTGTACCAAGAATTAAAGAATTATTTAAAGATCAGAAGCTGGCAAGTGGTAGGGACAGAGTATTAGTTGCTGTAGCAGGAGGTATATCTCCAGAAACAGCAAGCGATGCGTTAGCCATGGGAGCCGATATTTTAATTGTAGGTAGATTCATAACCTCGAGTAAAGATATTAAAAACTCAACAAGAAGACTTGTTAATCTATTACCGGGTTATTCTGATATTGATTTAAAACGTATTCATTCTGAAGATGATGATCAGGAATCTTTAAAAAAACAATTAGAAGAAAAAATCTCCTAATATATCTAAAAGGTATAATCCTATTATAATAAGGCTAATTTTATTTCCTTTTTTTACTCTTTTTTATATCTTAATATCTTTATTGACTATTTTTAATAAAGTGTAAAAGAAAAAGAATAAAAATAATTTCTTCAATAAAGATTAATAGATACTACCCTTACTTTATCGGTCTGCTATTTGCTTGGAAAATTGGTCCAATAAATTGAGAATATAATCTAGCATAAGCATCCTGATTTGATACTATACTGATCATTTCGGTCTCATTATCTGTATAAGGACAAATAATTACCTCCTCAGCATCTCTTGTTATTGCATAGTATTCTCCTTGTGTCGAGAGTTGTCTGAATTGAATATTCCCCAGTTGTTTCATTTTTTGGATTATAGAACTATATGCATCCATTTCGAAGTGAGAAGTCAACATAAATCTAGCAGCTTTTTTCTGGAATGCTATTTCAGATACAACTTGTAATACTTCAGGAACAACGACGGGTGTAACAATAATTACAGATGATTTCGTCCTGTAAACTGCATCTCTTATGGCTGCAATCAAAGCCTCCCTCCCTACTGTGTGCCAAGTAGTTACTTCGGCAATTTCTGGAATATTTTTTGAAGCTTCAAAGATATCATTCAATTTTTCTTCATTCAACTCTGCGTATTCAGTAACATCATCAATAGTATTCATAAATTCTAGTGTAAAATCAGCGATCGCATCTTTAGTATTTTGGGTGTTATCTTGGATTGTATTAGAGATACTATTCTGTAAAGTTTTGGCAGTTTGCTCATACTTTGATTTATGATCATTGAGCATTGATTCAAGACTTATATTTAGTTCTTTAGAATCTAATTTCCAAGACTCAATTTCACCTTCTGTTTTTTCTGTCACATTTCTTTTGTTGTTAATGAATTTAGTATCAACATCTCTTACCCAATCCTCATTCCTTCTGTTCACATCAGTATTAAAATCATCATAATGTCTTATAGATTCTTGTTTATGTCTTTTAATTGCATCGTCATACTGGCTTGAATGTTGAGTAAATGATTTTTCAAGAGAATCTTTTAACTTAATTGTTGTTTCGGAACAATCATTCACACTTCCTTGAATCGTATCATCAATTTCTTTTGCTAAATCGTTGGCTAATGTATCTAATTGGGCTTCTAATTCTTGTTGGGCTTTTGAGTCAAGTTCTGTGGTTTTTCCTGACAATTTTTGATTTTCTTCAGATAAAATATTGATTAATTTTTCTTTTGCATCTTCAGTTGAATTCTCGTCTGTTTTTATAAATTCTTCCGCTTCACTAATAAAATCTTTCTTTAAAGGTTTTGAATAAGTTAGGATATCTTCTTTAACTTGAGAATAACGAGCTTTATATTTTTTATGACTTCCAAAGAAAAGAGACTTAAATGCTGATCCTCTACTTGATAGATCTTTTGCCAAGTCACTAAAACGATCAGAAATCTCTAATAAGTTATCAATTAATTGAACAACGCGATCTTTAAATCCGGAGGTTTGTGTATCAATAATTTGGTGATTTTTATTAAGAGTGTTTTGTAAATCCGTTTTTAGTTTACTGGATGTATCCTCTATATGTTTTATATGTTCTTGTAACAACTTTGAAATTCTTTCTTTAAGATCTGTAATGATCTTATCCATTCTATCAAGATATTTTTCCAGTATTAATTCCATTTTTGGCTTCAAATCATTTGCGATATTACCATGCCTATCAACATGACTATCTAATTCTCTTTTAAGTTCTGTTTCTAAATCATTTACACGAGTAGAATAGTCATTTAAAAGACTTGAAATAATTGTTTCAAAGTCATCTTTTGTAGAATTAATCTTTGTATCATTTTTTTGGACAAAATCATTTGAAATTTCTTTTAGATTAGTATTTAGGGTGTCAAAGATTTTATGAATATCCGATTCTAAGGTTTTATTTGTATTGATGAACTTTTCTCTGGCATTATCTATTGTAGCTTTTTTATCATTATTTTTTAAATCAGAATCTTCAAAAAAGGCATTTACTTGAGTGTCTACAGCCTTCTTGACGTCTTGGATGCTTTTATCTTGAATTTCTTCTAAATTTTCAAATCTTGTGGATTGATCAGTTAAGGCATTTTCTTTAGTTTTTGCGATTTTTTCTCTAAAATTTTCAGACTGATTAGTAATTAATTTGAAATAAGGTTCAAGAGGTAAATAACGATTTACAATTCCAGATAACTCCTTTAAAAAACCTTTTTCAACAAGCTTATTTGTTTTTTCAACAACTTGGTCATATTCTAAATTAAAATCCTCCTCTTCATCTAACTTGTAGAAAACTTCACTTGCTGTGGCTCTAGGAGTGGCTAAATATGCTAAATATATTTTTATTTCCTCATTGCTTAATCCGTATTCATCAAAAATCTTCCTTGTGAATTCTTTTAATGACATATGTATTTTCTCCGATTTACTATTTAAGATTTTAAATCAAATTGAAATAATTTATTGATTTTTTTATTTTATTTAAAAATTTTTCCTATAAAAATTTAATTTAAAACCAGATTATCTTATTTCCTAATTAAGAATTGATACTATTTAATTCAATTCAATTATTAGAAAATCTGGATTTCAACAATATATTTTCTTTTTTATTTAATTTTTAATAAAGTTCAAATAGTAATTTAAATATTAAAGTTTTCGCTATTTTTAAGTCAAGATAATATTATAAGAATAAAAGGTAAAATAGGATTTTCTCTATAATGAATTTTAATAAAAAAGCTTATCTATTTCTCTCTTTAATAACTTAGGGGGAATTTTTGGGATTCTATTTATAGTAAGTAACCCATTAATTTCTTGAAATTGATCATAAAGTTCTGTATAACAAAAACCATGAATCCATTCTTTTTGCTTATCTAATTTTTCTAATAAAGTAACAACTTTTTTAAGTAGTATTTCTTCAGATTGAACCATTCCGTATCCAATAGGATTTTTAATATCTCCATAATAGTCATAGGCATATCCTCCAATTTCACTATAAATAATTGGTTCTTTATTATATCTATAAGTACCAATGTAAATAGGAGGATGCCCATTTTGTGGATAATCCATTTTAATTTCCTCCTCATAATCCTTTGGTAATTTTTCTAAATCCCAATAAAAATGCTTTGTAGCAATGTCTGTTTTTGTATGATACCATCCATCATCATCAATTATTAGTCGCGTTGGGTCGATTGACTTAATTAGATAATACAAAGCTAAGATATAGTTAAGCTTTCTTGAATCATATTCAGCTCCTGGAACACCCCATCCTTCATTTAATAAAGTCCAAACGATAATTGAAGGATGATTAAAATCTCTATTAACCATTTCAAGATATTGGTTTAAGAACTTTTGTTGTGATTTATGTGAAAATGCATACATACTACCGATTTCAGACCATACTAAAACCCCCTTTTTATCACACCAATATAAAAAGCGCGGATCAAACACTTTTTGATGCGTTCGGATGCCATTGAATCCAAATTCTTTCACTAAATCAATATCTTTTTTAATTGCTTCTTCAGAAGGTGGTGTATAAAAGCTTTCTTCCCAATAACCTTGAACAAGAAATAGTTTTTGATAGATTGGTTCATTGTTCAAAAGAATTAATTTATTGTAACTATCAAATTCTTTTTGTCCTATTTTTACTTTATTATTTATTGGAGGTTCAGAAACAGATATTTTTCTCATTCCAAAATAGGAACTTACCTTATCAAATTCCTTATCATCTTTTTTATCAATTATCGACATTTCAAGATCATAGAGAAATGGTTGTTTTGGGGACCAAAGATATAATTTATTTGGTGGAATAATAATTCTAAACCTAAATTGGTTGAGAGGATTAGTCTTAAACAATCTATCAACATATGTTTTCTTTTCCTTTATAATTGATTTATCTCTTATCTTCTTATCTAATCTTCCTAAAAAGTCCAGTGTAATCTCTGATTTAGATACAATTTCATTTTTTATTGAAACATTTGTACTCAAAATAAGATTTTTATTCCCAATTCCTTTAATAACTGGTTCTATTATAATTTCATGATTATCAATATCTGGATCAATTTTTATTTCCTTTATATAATATTTGGGATTTGTAGATTCAATCCATATAGTTTGCCAGATACCAGTCACTCTAGGATAAAAAATCCATTTTGAATTTTTTTCCCAAAATTGTTTTCCCCTCGGGATTTCAACATTTTTTGATGGATCTTCAACCCTGATAACTATTTCATTCTCTTTTTTCACAAAATCACTAATATCAATTTGAAAGCTTGTGAAACCACCTTCATGAAATCCTGCTAAATATCCATTAATATAAACATAACAGTAATAATCAATAGCCCCACAGTTCAAGAAGATCTTTTGTTTGAGTAATTTATTTGGTAAACTAAACTTTCTTCTGTACCAAACAATATCATGGAATGCATTATCTTGGATTTCACTTAATTTACATTGATAACAAAAAGGCACTAAAATTTGCTTTTTAAAAAATCTCTTTCCTTCTTTCTTGAACCATCTCTTTCTGATACCAATATTATCATCGTCAAATTCAAAGTCCCAATATCCATTAAGATTTAACCAAAAAGTTTTTCTTTTTAATTGAGGTTTAGGATATTCTGATCTTGGAACCTCATTAACTTTTTCCATAATTAATGGTTATAAAAAACTTCTAAAAATAGTTTATTAAAAAAGTTTCCCCCCTATAAAAATTATTAGAGAATTTCATTTAATTCCTTTCTAAGTTCTTATCTTAAATTAGATTTTTCAAAAATAAAAAAAGGGGGAAAATTATACTAGAAAATCCTAGTTTGGAATATGGGAAATATTATACTTGAAAGCTTTTTAAAGAGATTTTATTCTCATTTATTAGAAAACTTTAGGTGAAAAAAATGAAAAAATTTAATAAAGTTTTACTCGGATCAATTGTTTTCTTTATGATATTTTCGATGTTTGGCTCTATAGTAGTTGCCGCGGATCCCGCTATGGAACAACAATCATTTCAGTTACAGGCACATAATAGGAATATGTTTCAATTTCAGCAACAAACAAGAATTAACATCTCTAGTGCTGTGGATATCAAGGGAAATATAAATGTGGAGTCAGGTAAAATTTCTGGCAAAGATTTTGCTTTAGAAATTGAAAGTGCAGATGGGCCTATGAATCTGAATATGACATGTACAGAAGAACAAGCCGAACTTGGATTGTTGAATGGAAACAGATATACTGTAAGGAACAGAAATAGATTTCAATATCAAGAAGGATTCGTTGTTAATATCTCTTGTAATTGTAGTCAAATCCAAGCAAGACTTAGAATCAAGGCTACTAATCAAAATCGGTTAGGAGAATGGGCATATTATAATCACAGTACAAGTGAATGGGTTACAGTTCCAACGCAAGTGAAAGATGGATATCTCGAAGCCAGTACGGATCATTTCTCTACATGGACAATATTGATACCAGAAGAACAAAGTAACTTATGGTTCTTTGTTGGAATTGGAATAACTGTAGCTGTCGCTGTTGCCATTGTTGTAGGAATCGTAGTGATTATAATCAAGAGAAGATAATTGAATAATTAAATTTAAAATATTTTTTTATTTTTTTATTAGATAATAATCAGATATAAAAACAATTAATATGAAAACATATAAGAAAATAAGATATTTCACGTTAATTATACTCCTTATTTTTACTTTAAACTCTATAGTAGTATTTAATTATGGTTTTGCTTTTAGAGAGGAAAAGGTTCCTGGTTTTGGAAAAAAAGATCAAATTAGAGCGGGAGAAAATGTACTTTATAATTTTTCAAATAATAACATGGTTTATCAAATTCATACTGACTCCAATATCAATTTGAACATACAAATTGGGTCTCAAATTCAGAATCGTCAAATTTATCTGGATTTTCTGAATAATAATAATTCCTTTCAGCTTAACATTAGCACACAAAAGAATCTGCAAGATTTCGAAATTATGAATCAACCAAAAGGACCCTCCCAAGGAAGATACAAGTGGCAACTACAGTATAATTGCATATATAGACTAAAAGTCAATTCTACTATTCAAACAGTTATAGTTAGATTTAATAAATCAACTAAATATGGTTTAAATCCAGATAATCATTATTCAATAGCAACTTATAATAAAAATCAAGATTCATGGGACCTAATTCATACTGATGTAATTACTAATTCAAGTACAGGAACCACTTATTTAGAAGCTCAAATTGTTAATTTAACCTCAACATCCAATACATATCTTACGGTTTTCGAAGGAACATTACCATCCACTAATTGGTTCTGGATTCCTATAGTTATATCTATTGTTTCAATTATTGGAATTATCATTCTTATCTCTAAGAAAGACTATTTTAGTTATCTTCTTAAGCGATCAACTCCTGTAGATAAAGGAGCTCATCGTTTAACTATGGAAGAAGTTCTAGAAAATGAAAATCGAAATAAAATCATTGAAATAATACTGGAAGAACCTGGAATTCATTACAATGATTTATTACGAAAAACGGATCTCGCTGCGGGAAATCTCGCATGGCATCTTGATGTTTTGGAAACATATAAAGTAATAGGTAAAAAACGGGTTGGGAAATACTTAGTATACTTTCCTTATTACCAAAAAAATCCTATTTCGAACTTAGATTTAAAGCTTCAAAAGAGTGAGTTAACTTTAAAAGTTCTAGAAATGATTGAGGAAGATCCCGGTATCTACAATAAAATAATTACAGATAAATTAAAAGTAGACCATAAAACAATTCATTATCATATTAAGAAACTATTAAATCTTGGATTGGTACATACTAAGAAATCAGGGAGAAAAAAGAAGTTATATCCAAATTTAGAAGCCGAGTATTATAATAATAATTCCGATTAAATTAAGATTAAATTAAGATATTAGAAGAAACTTACCTTTACATAATTTATAAAATTCTATAAAAGACTTTTTATTTAAACTCTCTTAATTTTTATCATAAACAATAGAAATTTCGATGAATTATGATTGAACCTAAAGAGTTTTTAGATTTTTTAAAAAGCAGACGAAGTATACGTTGTTTTAGTAATGAGATGCTGAAGAAGGAAGAAATTGAAATGATTTTAGAAGCAGCAAGATCGACGCCATCTGCTTCAAATCGTCAAGCTTGGAAATTTATTGTGATAACAGATAGAGATACTATTAACAAGTTATCGAAGCAAGCAATTTATGGAAAATTCATCAGAGAAGCTCCCGTGTTAATTGCTATTGTGGGAGACATTCATGAAAATCCAAATTGGTATGTTCAAGATACTTCGCTAGCTTCTATGCAAATGATGTTAATGGCTTGGTCTTTAAATATTGGAACTTGTTGGATTGGTTCAATGGATAGAGAAAGAGCAAAGGAGATAATTGGAATAATTCCAGATAACTTTTTATTAACTATACTACCTTTTGGACACTTAAGAAAAAAAGTGCCAAATCCTACTCCAAGAAAAAATTTGGAGGAAATTACAGATTGGATTGAATAAAAAAATTTGAGATTCTACATCTATATCTCACACATTTTTTTACTTGTTTTTATTCTAATTCTCTTTTATGCCAATAAGCTCATATGCTTTCAAATTTCAATTTTAACTTCTTCTAAGGTTTCAGGAGCTTGCGTAAGTTTAATATTCCCATCTTTTATGATTAAAACAGTATCTGAATGCCTAAAGCCTCCAATTTTGGGAATGTAAATCCCTGGTTCGATGCTTATTACCATATTTGGTGCTAATTTTTCATTATACCCTTCAGCTAAATAAGGAGCTTCATGACCAGTTATTCCTAGACCGTGTCCAGTCCTATGGATAATATATTCTCCATACCCCGAATTTATAATATATTTTTTCACTTCTTTATCAATTTCACTCATTAATACTCCTGGTTTTGCCATTTTATATGCAATTTCTCTTGCTTCATACATTACATTGAATGGTTTTATTGTTTCCTTTGGAATATCTCCTAAGAAAAAGGTTCTTTCAAGTTCGACTCCATAACCATCTACTCTAGCGGAGACGATCGAAACATGAGGACCGCCTTCTTCCATTTTAGCAAAGATATTAGGAACTATATGTGGTTCATGAGAGAAGGATGGAGGCCACACGGCTCCTGTTGTTTCGGTAGCTTTGAAATTTGCATTTGGAATCTCTTGGATGATTTTTGATGTCATAGTATTAGTAACTTCCTTATAAATAGCAAACTCGGCAACACCTGGTTTACAAATCTTCAATAATTTCCTATGACCTCTGTTCACTATTTTACTTGCATGAACCAATCGTCCAACTTCGTAATCAGTTTTAATCAAACGAACCTTATCAATTATATCATTTATAAATTTTTTTCCTGGCGTTTTTTCATAAATTTCTAAAGGTAAAGTTGACTCCACACCTACTTTTTTTCCTTTTTTAAAAATCGTTCTGTATTGATCAAACCAATTTTTACCTTCGGGAGCAGGGAATTCATAATAACTAATTAAATCCATCTCAATTATTGCACGTTCTTGAACATGTGACTTTTCTAGCAAGGGAACGATAAATTTTGGAATTCCTTCTTTAGGAATGACCAAAATAAAGGGACGTTCATGGATATAGAAAGCAAAGTTCGTTAAATAATAAATATTAGTAGGATCGAACGAAATATAATAATCAAAATTATTTTTCAACATTAATTTTCTTACTTTATTTAAACGATTTGATAACTCCTCCTTTTTAGGAGGTGTTTTAATTGATTTTGGTTTCTTCGACATAGTTAATTAATTTAATATCTCTCCTTTTTTATTAGAATAGTTGATTATACTATTATAAAAAATTTAAAGTTCTTAGTATTTTTAAAAATAATAATTATAATTTTAAAGAGTAAATTAAAGGTAAATAATTATGCATGAAGGTTATTTTGGACTAGTTCTTCATGGACATATGCCTTATATGAAAAAAGCGGGTATGTGGCCTTTTGGAATGGAAAATCTATTTGAAGCTATCTATGAAACATATATCCCAATGTTAAATGTTTTAAGAGGATTGAAGCAAGAAAAAGTTAAAACCGCTATTACTATTAATATAACTCCTATTTTAGCAGAACAATTAGCTGATGAATTTCTTAAAAAGAAATTTGAAGAATATATGAATAATCTAATTCATAGAGCTGAGATGGATATAAATAGATACCATGAAGGCTCTCAAAAATATCATCTTGCTGTATTTTATAAAGATTTATTTGAAGCTATCTTAAGTTCTTATTATAACAAATTTTATAGAGATCTTCTAGGTTCTTTTAAATGGTTACAAGATGAAGGAATGATTGAAATAATCACTTCCGCTGCGACTCATGGATTTTTACCGTTATTCGAATATAATTCTGGAATTTTCTCTCAAATTCAAACAGGAGTAGATACATACAAAAAATATTTTAATAAAGATCCCAAAGGGTTTTGGTTACCAGAGTGTGCTTATCGTCCTAAAGAGGTGAAAAGAGGGAAAATTATGGAATGTATAGATTATTGGTTACATAATTCTGGAATTGAGTATTTTTTTGTTGATTCTCATGGAATACTTAATGCCGAAATCCTAGAAAAAAATAATGAAATCGGCTTAAAAACAAATTTTGGCTATAATTTAGAGACCGGAATTACTACTTTTGGAAGAAATGTTAAAACAAGTAGACAAGTTTGGGATTCAAAAATTGGATATCCTGGTAATGGTAATTATAGGGAATTTCATAAAAAAGATTCAAATACTGGACTTCAATACTGGCGTATTACAGATAAAAAATCAAGTAAAGAGGAAAAAGAGTTATATAACGTTGACAACTTTAAGAGGAATTTTGAAAAACTTTAATATCCCTTTCTAATCTTTGTTTCTCCATATGATTTTGAGTTGTTTGGTCATTGGTGGTTTGAAGGTGTTGATTTCCTTAAGGAAATTTTCAAGTTACTCGCTAGAAACGAAAATGTTAAGATGATTACCTTTTCTGATTATGTTAAAAAGTTTAAGGAGGATTTTTCAGTAATTAGGATGCAAGAAAGTAGTTGGGGAGCAGGAGGTCATTTTGAAGTATGGAATCATGAAAAACATAGATGGACTTGGCCTTATATTAATAGTTCGATAAAAAATTTTGAAGATATTTTAAAGAGACAAACACAGCCCACAAATTATGGTTTAAGGGTATTGAAGCAAATAGCTCGGGAACTTTTACTGATGGAATCAAGTGATTGGGAGTTTTTGCTCTATACAGAACAAGCGAAAGAATACGCAAACCAGAGATTTCATCAACATCATCAACGATTTAATAAATTGATATGGCAAGCAAAAAATTTTTCAGAGAAAAATAGGATTTCTGAAGATGATTTGAAAGAGATGGAAGATAAAGATTCTTGTTTTTCAGATATAAACTTGAATTATTTTAGAGGATAAGAAAAAGAATTCTATAAAAAACTGTTTTAAAATAATTAATTCTATGGATGAGCTTATAATTCTTTTCTATATAAATGCTTTATAACATTTCGTTGCAATGTTACAAAAAGTATATAGATTCCAAAAAAAGTTTAAGAAATATGAAAAAATAGAATAAAAAGAGAAAAAAATTATACCTAAAGAATGAAAACGGCAGCAGCAATTACAGTACACCACTCATCCTCGTCTCGGACTGTAGCACACTCTGTAATGTTCTTTGTTTCAATTATTTTATCTGCCATACGAAAAATTTCCCTCTTTTCATCGTAATCTGCTTCAGAATCAAATGGAACTCCAAGAGTTGTAGCAAGCATTTCTGCAGCTAAGTCCTCTGCAGTGTCCCCTGCCTTCTCTGGTTTTACTCCAAATGTATGATGTTCGCTTAAATATCCATATTGACTTGAATTGGCTGGTTTTGCTACACCTATAGAAGAACACACTAATCTATTATATTCATTTGAACTAGATCGTGCTAAAACTGTAAAAACTATTTGACCTGGTCGTAACTGCTTAAGACCAACTTCTTTTTTGATTTCAATACAATACGGAGGTAGAATACTTGAAACTGATACTAAATTAAATCTTTCAATTCCAGCATCTCGTAATGCTTCTTCGAATGAGGATAACTTCTTTTTGTGATATCCTTTACCTTTTACAAAAAATACCTTTTTCGGAACAAGTGACATAATTCTGACTGAAAAAATTAATTTATATCTTAATAACTAGTATATTAATTCCCATTATATAAATTTATTTAAATTACATAAATTTAATTGATATTAAATTTT
>JARRLT010000005.1:0-15259 GCA_037386725.1 Promethearchaeota archaeon | reverse complement strand
ATGAAAGCCATTGTCCTTGTATTAAAGATAGCTCAAAATAAGCAATTATTCCAGGTATTAAAACCATAGAGATATTAATATTTATTGATTTCGCAAAAAATTTTGATAAAACAAATGATTCTCTAGATATAGGTTTAGATAATATCCATTCAGCAGTTCCAGATCTTTTTTCACCAACAATAGATTCTTGGAGAATTATAATAATTGCTATTGCAGGGAAAAAGCAAGCAAATAATGTAAACATCGCAATACCTAAGTTAGGTTCTGGCTCTGATACTCCAATTACAGTTAAAGCTGTTATTCCATCTATAATCCCTACCCAAAGTAGAGTTAACCATATCCATGTACGACTTTTCCATAGTTCACTAACTTCCATTAAAAAAAGATTTTTAAAACCAGAAAGAGATTCCTTTTGCTCAACTTTTATTAAATTTTCATTTCTAGACATTTTTATCTCCCTCTATAACTTGTAGAAATATTTCTTCCAATTCATATTGTTTTTTCCGAAAATCTATCACATTAATATTTTCATCTTGAAGAATAAGTCTAAGTAATTCTTTTTCCGCGGTTTCTTCCTCTTTAACACTTACTTGGAAATTATTAATAACTCCTTTCGTTTCAATTTCAACTTTTTCTACCCAATTTTTCTCCGAGATCCTTTTATAGACATTATCAATTGGTCCTTTAAGTTTTATCATAAAGATTGGATTTTCACTCCCCGCAAGTAGTTCATTTATATCTCCAAGAGCCACTAATTTGCCATGATTTAAAATGCCTACTGTGTCACTTACTTTCTGAACATCGTCAAGAATATGAGTAGAATAGAAAATCGTGGTATATTCTTGTAATTTTTCCATTAATTCAAGTACAGCTTGACGACCAATAGGATCTAATGAAGCCGTGGGTTCATCAAGAATTAATAAATCCGGGTAATGAATCATTGATTGAGCAATTCCTAATCTCTGGCGTTCCCCACCAGAATACCCCTTGATTGGGCGATTCGCTTTATCTTCTAAATCAACTAAATGAAGTATTTCATTAGCACGTCCCTCAATTTCTGCTTTAGGACCAGCAAAATAAAACTTTATTGTAAATTCTAATACTTCCCTTGCATTCATATGTTCATAAAAGGAGGGATCTTGAGGTAAATAACCCACTCTTGCTCGAATTTTCATACTATCTCGTTTAATATCATAATTAAAGATTGTTCCCGTTCCACTTGTAGGAAAAATTAAACCAAGCAATAATTTGATAGTTGTAGTTTTACCCGCGCCATTTGGTCCAAGGAAACCAAATATGGAGTTTTTCCGAACCTGTAAATTGAGATCTTGTAATGCATTTATTCCATCATAACTTTTGCTTAAGTTATGTGTTTCAATTATTATTGGATTTCGATTTATTTTCGACATTTTTACCAAATAAATCTTTTTTAAGTATTAGTATTAATTAAGTATGTATTTATATAAAAAATCATTTAAAAATAAAATTTTAATATTCTAAACTTTCTAAAGAGATTTTACAATCGGATTTCAAAAATACTAATTAGAGATTCCATACTTTCTTTTAGATTTTCCAATTTTACACTTTTTAGGGATTGAATTATAACATTCTTATCATTTTCAGAGATATCCTCAAATTTATCTAAAAATTTTTTAAGATAAAAAATCCTTTTAGCTGGGTTTTTTTCTATGTTAGAAATCGTTATTTCAATAATATCATCAATGAATTGCTTGTCTTCATTATCATCTGGATAAATCTCCTTAGGAGTTACATTTATATTATGGAAAAATTCATTTTTATTTACAATATCATTATGAATATCTTTCAATAAGCTATTTCTGGATTGAATAGCTAATCCTTTTAAATATTTATTTAATTCTACATTCTTTCTATCAATTGTACGAATTAAGGAAAAAAATTTGTCTACTTTATCCTTTTCCATAATATTATAATTAATAATCATCAATTAAAAGTTTGATTTTCCTAAGATCTTATAAAGTAAGGTGGAAATTTATATAATAAAATAGAGAAAAAAGTAGGTTAAAAGGGGATTTTGAAAGTTTTATTATACCTTTAAAGATAATATTTAATTAAAAACCAATTTTTACATTCTACTATGGAAACTAATAATTCAGAACGTTTGATTGAATTTCAAGAATTAATAGGGTATTATTTTAATGATATAAGCCTTTTAAAACAATCATTAACTACTCCCAGATTTGGAAATGAGATGAATATTCCTGATTACGAAATATTAGAAACCATTGGGGATGTAGTTTTAAAATTAATTCTTGTAATGAAAAAATACAAAGAAGGGATAAATGATCCAGGAGATTTAACTAAAGTAAAGCAACAAATCGAAAATGATAAAACCTTCAGAAAAATCGCAGTTAATTACTTTAACTTAGAGAAATATATATTCAAATCGCAAACTCAAAAGATACATGGAACTAGAATTTTCGCAGATATATTCGAAGCTATATGTGGAGCAGTTTACTTGGATTCAAATCAAGACTTAAAAGTTGTAGAAAATAAAATTGTTGATAAATTTTATCCCGAGTGGCATAAAATCATTAAAAATTCTAAGATTTTCAATAAAAATATACTCTTAGAGTTTCTACAAGCTTATCTAAAAATTACGCCTAAAATTGACCCTGAATTTGAGAAAGAAGGCACCGATGATAAGCCAAGTTGGATAGCTAAAAAACCTAAAATACTAGATAATAATGGAGAGATTATTCTTTTGTTGACGAAACACATAGAGAACCTAAAATCCAAAACAGCAACATCTAAAAAGGAAGCGGAACAAGATCTGTATTTTAAAATTCATAAGAAATTAAGAAAAAAGTTAAATCTAAGTTCTTAATTTTAGTCATTATGAGCGAAGAATCAATTATAAAAAGATATAATTGTAATGTTTGTAAAACTACACATGCAATAACTTTGAATAAAAGTGTAATTGAAAATAGGAAAAAATACCCTTTTCCTTATGTATTTTTACATGATTCAAAACAAGAGGGAGAAATAAAGGAAGTCCTAACTATTCTTTATATTGATAAAGGTTTCAAAATAAGAGGGGCTGAAGTTCAAGAACTTCAAGAAGATAATCTTTTTTCTAAGGAGCAAGTTATTTCAATAGTTAAACCTTTATTAGATGAAATTGAGATTCTTCGCAATGAAAACCTTAATCTCAAGAATAAGATCCAAAAATAGTTGAGTACCATATATTAACTCTTATTTTAAACAACTATAAAATTAGAAAATCAAATTTTAAAAATGATAAATTATTCCAAGAAAAATAATATCAAATATCAAGATGTAATTATTTATCATACAGAAAGAATAAATATATAATATTTAATCTAAATATTATTAAAAATTCTAGCAATTAAAAAACGCGAAATTCTAATCCAATGGAAAAAACTGAATTAATGAGTGATTTTGAGCAAGAAACAGGGAAATTGGCAATTTGGAATGGGGAAGTCACGGAAGAATTTAAAAGATGGAAAGTTCAAAAAGAAAAAGCGAAGATAAAGAAAGAAAAGCAAATAATTCTAAAAAAGTCAAGAAAAGAAAGAAAAAGATTCAAATTAGCATCAAAAGAAGAAAAAGAAGTAGGGAAAGATTATGATCATCTTATTGTTGTAGAAAATTTACATAAAACATATTTATTAGGGAAAACTGCAGTTGCTGCTTTAAGAGGCGTTAATTTAATAATAGATAAAGGAGAATTCGTTTCTATAATGGGTCCTTCAGGGAGTGGAAAAACAACTCTTTTAAATTTAATTGGAGGTCTTGATACTCCCACCCGAGGAAAAATTTTCTTAGAATCCCGGAACATAGCCATGCTTTCTGACAATGAATTAGCAGATTTACGCCGTGAAAGAATTGGATTTGTTTTTCAATTTTATAACCTTTTGCCCCAGATGACTAGTTTGGAAAATGTGATGGTTCCTCTTCACTTCTCTGGAAAATTAAGTAGAAGAGGAAAGAAAAAACGAGCCATGGATCTATTAAGAATTGTGGGATTGGAAGAAAGAGCTCATCATACACCTTCAGAATTAAGTGGAGGGGAACAACAACGGGTTGCCATAGCACGAGCTTTCGCAAATGACCCTGCAATAGTAATATTAGATGAGCCTACAGGAGATTTAGATTCAAAAACTGGAATAAGAATTCTTAATCTTTTACGTGATCTTAATAAAAGAGGTGCAACATTTATCACTGTAAGCCATGATGCTGCTGTTTCAGAATTTGCATCTAGAACACTTCACATGAGGGATGGAAAATTGACTCATGAAGGTGAAATCTCGGGCTTAAAAGAAACAGATAAAATGGAACTAAGACGTAAAAAGGATGCAGAAATTAATAAAGAAAAATGTAGAAGTAAAATTTTACAGTTCCTCTATGCTAATCAAGAAAAAACAGAAATTTCATTAGCAGAGATGAAAGATTCAATACCCAATACAATACTTAATAATATACCCGAACATTTCGATGATATTTTATTAGATTTATTATATGAAAATAATATTAATGGAAGGATTGATAAAAACCATAATATATTAATTTTAGAATAAGAGATGAATAAAAAAAGGCACATATTAAATTCAAAATTAAAATATGACTAATTTTAAATTAATTTTTAGATCTGCTTTTCGTGATTTACTTCACCAAAAAATAAGAGCAAGCATTGGAGTAATAGGAGTGACTATTTCTGTAGGTTTACTTGCCATAGTTTTATTCTTAGCAGATTCTATTTCAATTGGATTTATAGATTATCTTTCTATTGATGCGGGTAATCAAGATTTAACCATTTCGGTTAGACATTATAATGGAGAGCCAATAAATAGGTCCTCTTATTTTTTATATAATCCATTAATTTCAGAAATCAAAAATGAAAGTGATGAAGTCGGAAATTTCATTCCGCGAATGGAAATATATGGAACCATAAACACCACCTCAGGGACTTCCTCGGTTAATAGTATTCAAGAAATGGCTAAAGTCTCTGGGATTAACTTTACACTTGAAAATGAAAAAAATTTTGGATTTTTCACAGATTCTGGCAAAGAATTACCAATAGAATTGAAAAATTTAAGTTTGTATCAATGCGCGATTCATTATGAATTTAATGATATTTTAAAATACTCCATAGGAGATAATTTTTCAATAAAGTTTAGCATTCAAGATGGAAACGAGACTATAGAAAAAATAGTCAATCTAACTGTAAGTAAAATCTTTGATTTCAAATTTAAATGGCCCAATAGTTATAAAAATGATAATTTAATCGCTGTAAATATCCAAACTCTTTATAACATTTTTGGAAAAGAAAATTTAAAGGGTAGATGTAATAAATTAATTGTTACTTTTCGGAAAGGCAATCAATTATATGATATACGAGATATTTCTGGATCAAAAAAGAGAGTATTAGATTTAGCAGCAAATATTCAAATTGCAATTGGGTTGAATGAATATGTAATAGAACTCCCTAAATTACAAGTTTTAGAGTATGCTGAAATTCTTAGTGTAATTGTTACTATTATATTTATTTTCGTGGCATTGATCGCCATGTTGATATCAGGAATTTTAATTAATGGTATTTTAAAAACATCTGTTGAAGAAAGAATTCGAGAATTTGGCATATTCAGAACATTAGGAGCACATAAAAGCTATAATCTTTATATAGTGATTTTACAAGGATTTCTATTATGTAATGTGGGTTCTATATTAGGAATTTTTAGTGGATTCTTTGGTACCCAATTACTAGTTTTTATAGCTAATAAATTTATATTATCTACAATTCCAGCTCTTGGAGGTGCTGAATTAATATTCTCGTTCACTTGGGTATCTTTAATAATAGCTTATTCTATAGGTGTTACTGTAGGAATAATTGTTAGCATTTCTCCAGCAATTAAAGTTATGAGACTTCAAATTATTGAATCTATTCATCCTTATCGCCACGAGGACACGTTATATCATCTTCAAAAGAAATCTACTATTAATTATAAATTAATTTTAACAGGTATAATATTATCATTAAATGGTGGGTTTGTTTATCTTGTTGTTCCCAGAATTTTAATTTCATCTGATATGACACTCTTTGCGGGAGTATTAATTGTAGTCTTGCTAATTTTTTTAATAGGGGTTACTCTAGCAGGGTTAGGTATAATTCCCGTGATCCTAAGATTTATTATAGTTATTTTTAAGCCAATTTCCAAAAGACTTCATCAAGTAATTTCGATTTTCGTTCATAGATATCAAAGAAGAAATACTTCTACTATCATTATTTTTGCCCTTTCTTTTTCATTTGTCATGTTTACATCAATTGTAGTAAATGGGCTTTCTTCTCAAGTTTTAGATCGTGCATACCTTCAATATGGTTCCGATTTAGTCATTGAAACAAAAGGTTGGGCAGAAGAACCTATTTCATTCCAAGATTATTTTCAAGGAGAATTCGGAGGAGAAGGGATGTTTACGACTTTAGGAAATAATGATCCTCCAAAACTAGCATCTAATGATGGTTATGATATAAATCCAGATAGAATTATGACAATGGATTTTAAAGACAATTTGCTAATGTATCAAGGTATTGAAAAAGTATCCTCGGCTCTTGCTAATCCCTTTCAGTTAGGCCAAATCTATTTAGGTTCAGGGGAAGATTTTATTACAGAGTTGGGTGATTATGCGGGTTTATCCTCCCAAGAGATTACTTTGATTCCCATTGACGAGGAATTCTCATATACAATCAATGATCAATATATGTCATTTACTCAGGGAAATCTTAATGAAGTATTTAATAATATATTCACAAATAACGAATATAAATGCATAATATCTGAAGCTATAGCTTCTGATATGAATTTAAACTTAGGTGATTTAATTCGAATTATTGTTCATAGAGGAGACGAACTTGAGATTTTTCCTTTCAAAATTGCTGGAGTAGCAGCGACAATACCCGGATTTAGTGACTTTTTTCAACGATCTGCTCGAGGGGCAGAAAATGGAGGGGTAATTCTTTCTCAGGAAAATTATATAAAAATAATGGAGATTCCAACTAATTCGTATGTCAATAAATTTTTTATTAAATTACGTGAAGATACCAATGTTAACATAGGATCTTTGATTGAGAGAATTAAAGAAAATTATGAATTAAATTATGATTTTGATATAGCTAATTTAAGGAGTATTATCCGAGGAAGACAGATAACATTTTCAATATTAGATACCTTTTTCAACCTAGTTTTAGTATCTACGATAATTATATGTTTATTTGGCTTATTATCTTCCTCTTATTCAACAATTATTGAGAGAAAGAAAGAAATAGGCATAATTAGAACATTGGGTTTAAGGGGTAAAGAGATAAATAAATTATTTATTATAGAAGCTCTTATTATTATGCTTTCTAGTGCCACGGTGGGAGTGTTAGTAGGGTCTGCTACGGGTTGGTTATTAAATTACTCATTAAGCCAACTTAGTAATATGCCATTTCAACTTTTTATTCCAATAAACAATTTAATTTTGGTCTATCTTCTTTCTATCGTATTTGTATATGTAGGAATGAAATTACTTTTATGGAAAGCAAGAAAGAAAAAAATAGTTGAAATATATAGGGAAACAGTATAAGGAGGAAAATTATGTTAGAATATAAAAAGCATTTAATGATATGTTTTTTACTTTTTGTTCTTTTTGTTCCAATCGTTTCTAGTATATTTCCTATGGTTCAAAAAAATAACTCATATGAAATGAACACCACAAATCAAGGAAATCCAAGCATTTCTGATATCGCAGGGGATGATCTATATGCTGAAATGATTGAAGCTTATGTATCAGGACCATATAGTATTATCAGAAATTCGTTATTAACCAATGATACAAATCTATTATCTAATTTTGATATAAATGATCCTGCTTTTCAAGGGTGTAGTCTTTTATTATCTTCTTCGAATTTAATTACTCCATCAATATTTCCTCAAGTATTAACTAATTATGGGAAGGATTTAGAAATTACTCCTATTAAAAATGGTTTTGCTGGTTTTTTATATTATAATGATAAATTAAGTGTTACCAACGCTAAAATTAAGGCTGATAGAGCGTTTGAAATAATCCAAGAGAAATTTAAAATTGATTTAATTAGAATAAATAGTTCAATCCAGAATTTTTTTCCCTTTATTGGGTATGAACCGAACTGGGAAATTTATCTTCCAGAGTTGTTAGAAAATATTCCTAAAGACGGATATTGGAAATCATTCGATCTTGAACGCATTACAAATATGGATTATTATAATAATAAGCATCTTTCTTCATATCTTCTAATTTTAAATTCTCTTAACTTTATTAAGGAGAGTAAGAATTTTTCTACTGCTCAATTTAATTTTGATTTAAACAAATACGATCTTTCAATCCTTGAAAATAATCAACTCCAAAATGTTTTTAATCAAATGATTAATAATTTAGCAAACTTTCAAATTGGAGGAAATAATCTTTCTTTATTTCTTGATAGCTCGAGTACTAATCAAACTTCATCTCAAAATGAATTAAATCAATTTAATCAAATTTTAGGAGATTTCTCACTATCGAATGAAACTCGTTATACTCTTTTAACTATTCAATATGAAGGATTGGATGAAGGAATAGAAAAATTAGAGGAAAACAAATATTCCTTCGATTTGTTTAAAGCATTAGGATTTTCGGAAGAATTGAAACCAAGTGAAAAAGTATATATTTCTTTGGTTGGAGCATTCTTAAGTGGGATTGACATCAATATTCTTTGCTCTAATATAATCAGCACTAATGAAAAATACTTTAAATTTAGTGACTACTTATTGGAGCAAATTGGGTTAATATTATTTTTAGCTGATGTTGATTTCAATATAAATGCTTTGAAGAACTATACATTTGAAATCTTTTGGGAAAATAATGAGGGTTTAAAAGCAAGTCGTTTAGATATAAAAAATTTAAATGATAAATATGATACAATAAATTTAATAGAAGTTTTGGGATTTACAGGAATTCCATTTCTACCCACTGGACTTTTAAATCCAATTCACGAATTTCAAGTAATTTATAATGTTTCGGCAAGTGAACCCCAACTGCAAATATATAACCACCTAATTGATAAGAACGCAAGTTATGGGATATTTCATGATTTTTCAACAAAAGTAACAGTAAAAAATGTCGGGAAAACTAAAGCTTGGGGAATCCCTACAGATATTCCTCTGGATTTAAATGATATTGTTAATTCATTACCTGGAATTATCTCGGATTTAACTCAAAATCTTTTAGACTCTATGTGGGATGTTATTGAAGAAGATTATTCTGGTGAGTATTCATCTATAGAAGATTTCTTTAATTTAGATGAAACACCTAAGATTTTCTATTTCCAAACTATTGAAGAAAATTCTTCATTGAAGTATTTTCCCGATCTAACAAATTTCAGCAATTTAAGTCCGTATAATAAAGACGCAGATTATGTTATTAATAAAGTTGCCATCAGAAATCCTCAATTAATTTTTGATTTAAACCAACTTGGGATAACTAATTCGATGCTTAAAGATTTTTTCACCAATAAGTATAGTATATGGAATAAAGAGAATTGGTATATAAATTCTGGTGAAGAGATCTCATTACCTAACTTAAATGTTTCTATTTCTGATTTTGACTCATTTAGTAATTTTTATTCCTATAACTTCACAATAAAGGATTCATATCCTAAATTACCTGCTTTAGTTTCAGGGATTTCTTTTTCTAATACAACTTCTTCTATGGCTCTTGAAAAAGATAATTCTTTTTGGATTATAGACTCTGAACAAAAATATATTGATCAACATGAGGTTGAAGTTCAATTTTTATTTGAAAATACGACAAATTTGGATTTAGAGAATAAAACTCTAGATAAAGTTTCGATAAATATCGATTTTAAGGAAATTCCAGAGATCTCTAACTTAAGTTTTCAAATTTACAATTATTCATTAAAAGAATTTAAAGAAGTGAACTCTTATATTGAATCCTCAGAGAATAACACTATAAAGATATCATTTATCAAGAATAAAAATCAAATTGGTTGGATTTTTGATAAGAATAATCCGAATGCTCATAGGATTGTTTTTAAGATTATAGGAATTCACGATGAATCTTTTAATATTAGTTTGGATAATGTTGATATCCAATTTTGGGAAAGAGATATAAATGAATTTAAAATGCCTAGGATTAAATTAAGATATGGTAATTTGGAAGGAAAAATACATTATTCAATTATTTCAAACTCTATACATCTTAGTACATTCAGTATGGCATCGCTCCTAGTTAAAGCAAATTTAACCGAAAACAATTGTAAAGTAGGGCAAAAGAGCACATATTTCCTTACCATGAAAAATATAGGATCTGAAAGTGCTTTGAATGTAAGCATTAATTTTCGAATCCCAGGAATAATTGAAAATCTAAATGATTTTGCTTTAATAGATAGTAATTTGACATATTTTTTGCCAAAATTGAAGCCAAATGAGAAGAAAATTGTCAATTTTTCATTTTATATTCCCAACTCGGGGAAAATCTTTAGTCCCATCATTCGATATAATAATCCCAAAGGATTAGGTGGTGAAAATGATACAGATCTAAAGATCGAATCAAACGATGTATCATATTACGCTCCAGTAAATTATGAAAATTTGAAACCATTTGTTAGAAGTGTGGAAATATATTATAATGAGTCAAAAAGCAAAGTTAATGATGAAATCTTATTAAATGTTAAAAATGTTGGCATTCAAAACACAACTATTCCAGAAGTTATCGTTAAATTAGAAAAAAGTTATGGAGATTTAAAGATTCTAAA
The DNA here is from genome assembly GCA_037386725.1 of Promethearchaeota archaeon. Taxonomy (GTDB): domain Archaea; phylum Asgardarchaeota; class Lokiarchaeia; order Sigyniarchaeales; family SOKP01; genus JARRLT01. The sequence goes on along the minus strand of JARRLT010000005.1, from coordinate 4,431 downwards.
TAATACCGAGATAGTAATTCAAAATTTAAGTATAAATGAGGTAAAGAACCAGAACCTACCTATACTCATAATTGATTGGAAAAGCTATTTCTTACCTTCTGTTTCAGATATAATGGGCAATGAAAGTAGAACTATTCAAATTTTGAAAACAAAACCTTTGATTCTTGGGAATATTAGCCTTAAAATACTAAAATGGGTAAATAAAGAAGAAGTAGAAGTGGGAGAGAATGTTTTAGTGTCTATTAAAGTTGAAAATACGGGCACTCTTTGCATTAAAGATCTTCAACTTAGAGACATAATAAGTTTTTCACAAAATGACTTCTCTCTCGTTGGGGGAAATCTAGTGTTTAACATCAAATGCTTAAATCCTGGGGAAGATATAGTATTTAATTATACCATTAATGCAAAAAGACAAGTTTATTCAAAATTAGAACCCGCGACACTAAAATACTTTTTCTTATATGAATATAAGGCTTTATCTAATGATATTATGATTAAAATTATGATCCCACAAAGTTATCAAACTTTTTATGTACTAATTCCATCTTTTTTAGGATTAATTATTTTGAGCACTTATGTATGGAAAGTTAAATTGTATCATGCAAAAAATTTAGAAGTAAAAAGAAAGGAAATTTCAATTCTTAATTTGACTACTGAAGATTCAATCATTAAAATCAATTATAGTTTGCAAGAGAGATTAAAGGGTCTTTTTGGGGACAACAGTAATAACCAAAGTGATAAAACAATAAAAGAAGGTGAAGAACTATAAAAATAAATAAAAGAATACTAATTTCCTTAGTTCTTTTAATAATTTTAGTTGCAAATAATTTCTCAATCTTTTTAATTTTACGAGAGATTAATCCAAATGAAATGAAAAAGAAAAGAGATTCAGTTCAAGATCTTGATAATATTTTAAAGTCTAATTCTGGCAGTAATAAATATATTTTTTATTTTAATAAGACTTTCTTTCCACAAGAAGTATTGGATGATTTTACTAGTTATGGGGGTATAATCGATAAAGTTTGGAATAATAAATTTAATTCTGTTTCAGGATTTTCGGGAAGAATTAATAATACAGATGATTTAACCAGTTTTATAATGAATTATCCAAATTTGAATATTGAAAATGATGAAAGAATTTTTACTCAAATGAATTATGCTGGACTTCAAGCTGGTATTTTCAATAAGTCTTGGTTTCAAAATGGTTTAAAAGGAGTTAAAAACGGTTCCACAGCTATTTTAGATACGGGGATTTCAGATGATAACCCTTACTTTCCTTCTGGATATAGTCCTAATGATTTTACTGGAAATATTATTGCTTGGAATGATTATATTTTAGGGAAATCTGATCCTTATGATGATAATGGGCATGGAACATTGATATCTTCAATAATCGGAGGTACTGGATCATATACATATAATTCAAGCAAGCCAATAAAATTAAATATATATGGAAATTATTCTCATTCTGAATTGTTTGGAAATGATTACTTAATTACTCAAAATTATACTTTTAAGGTAAGTTCATTTAACATTTCAAAGGCTAACTCTATATTAAATATAAACATAACATGGAGTTTGTTAAGCAAAGGAATAAATAAATTTGGAATATTATTATTTAAGAATAACACACTACTTAGTTCCAATTATTCATCTACACCTGATGCCTTAATCACCTTAAAACATAATATATCATCTAGTGGGACTGGGATTTATGATATATTTATCGGATATGAACATGAAAGATTGACAAATCCAATCTTTAATTTCACTATTAATTTAAAATTTTATCCAGAATTTTACATAGAGAACTATAGTTACTTTACAGGGGTTTCAAATGCCTCTAAATTGGTGGTTTATAAAGTTTTAAATCAATCAGGAATAGGTTATACATCAACTTTAATAGAAGCATTTGCGGATATTATCGAAAATAAACTCAAATATCATATACTTAGTGTTTGTTTAAGTTTAGGATCCAATGGGGAAAAAAGTGAAGCTGTCAATAAATTGATTGATGAAATAATCGCAGAAGGCATTATGGTGATAATAGCAGCTGGAAATAATGGAATTAAAGGATCAGATCCTTTAAATTCTCTTGCTTTAAATGAAAATGCCATTGTAGTTGGAGCGATAAATGATAAAGACCAATTAACATCTTATAGTAGTATGGGTAAAGAATTGAAAAATGGCATAATCAAACCAGATTTAGTCGCTCCTGGAGGATGTTCTAACCCATCCCATAGAGAAATTATAAGTGCAGATTCCAAATCGAATGAAACTATAACCTCATATGGAACATCAATTTCAGCGGCTATAGTAACAGGAGTCTATAATCTTTTAGTTCAATCAAAATGGGAAAATTGGAGTAATTGGATGTTACAAGATACATCTAAGGCTGTGAAGATGATTAAAGCCTCACTGTTAATGACAGCTTCTGAAACTAACCAAAATCGTGAAGATGACTACTTAACGAATACAATAAACGAGGGTTTAGCAAAATATTCTCCCTCTAGATCTTTATTGCCTTTAACAAATGGTCTAAAAGATTTTCATGAAGGATATGGAAGAATTAATTTCCAAGCAGCAGTAGATGCCTTAAATAAACAATTATTCGTAAATAGTACAACACAAGCTTCCTTAGTTAGTTCTCTAGATAACCCATTAAAAAATCATGTTTTTGCCCGTCAAATCAATCTTACTAAAAATACACAATATCGATTTAATATCTCATATGATGAAAATAACGCAAATTTGGAAATGTTTCTTTTTTCTCAAAATTATAGAACGAATGGAGAACCAGTTTTACTTCAAGCTTCAAGAAGAATTACTGGAAATGATAATCAATTTTATTTCATTCCAAGAAAGAATGAAACTAATTGTATTATAGTAATTAAAGCAATTGATGGAGAAACGAAGTTTAATCTGAGTATTAATACCGTAGTAAATAAATTTTCACCAGAAATGGGAATCCCCGAAATTAGATATGCTAATAGTCAGAAAAATTCTACAGTGATAAGTTTTAGAGAATTTGACGGTCAAAATCCTCCAGAAAATAATACATTTGATATATATCGATTTTATATAGAATATTTTGATAATGACTCTTCGAATATTCCTCCTCAAGAAGTCTATTTATCGATAATCGGTAAACCAAGAAATTATAGCATGACCCAAACAAATCCCATTGATAGAAACTTCACAGACGGAGTAATTTTTCAAAGTGAATACATCAATCTCTATAAGAATCAAACTTATCAATATTTCTTTACTGGAAGCGATGGAGATTTTATATTTACTACAAATTATTTTAATCTTACAGTTATATATCCTTCAAATGAACGAGATTTTCCTTATTATCATAGCTTTAATGATGGGTTAGATAATTGGACATTAACGGGTACTGGATGGGATATATTACATCAAAATAACACCTACGATAATAAATCAGGGGTGGTTGGTGAAGTATGGGACGCTCTCTATTTTGGAACATATCACAACTTTCCTAAAAATTATACCTATCAACCAATTATTTATGGAGAAGATCCTTTTCCTAACGGAAGTTTAATTAGTCCCATTTTTGATTTAAGAAAAATAAGTAACTTTACTATCCCTATTTTAGAATTTGGTTTAAGAATCAGTGTTAATTCAGGTGATTTTGTTTATTTTCAAGTAAATCCCAATGGAACAGGATGGATAACCTTAAAAACTTATTCCAATATGGAAAGGGAATGGTTTTTAGAAAAAATTAATCTAACAGATTATAAGGGGAATTATGTTCAATTCAGATTTAATACTTCACTGGATGAAAATTTTGACCCAATAAACTATAAAGGTATCCTAATAGATTGTTTTAATTTATTTAATTATTCAAATAATAATAAACCACTAGCTATAGATTATACTGATTTGAATCAATCTATTTTTAACCTTGAAAATTTCCATTTTTCTGTTGAATATTATGATTTAGATAATAATTATCCTGAATATATTTTCCTTGAAATTGGGAATCATAACTACTCTATGGTAAACATAAAAGGAGATTGGAATTCAAATGATGGGATTGAATTTGTAAAAACTCTTGTTTTAAATAAATTATCTAATTTATCATTTAGATTTTATTTCTCAGACGGCAAATATAAGAATAAAACTGAAATAATAAATGAAGATAATAAAAATTACTAATTTGATTAAAAACATCTTCTAAATCGGAAGTTTCTTTTCTAACCAATCTAATAGTTTCTTCAAGAATGGGTTCTTGTGTCGGAGTAATCTCTTCTCCTGAAACCCCACCAATAAAATCAACAATATAGGAGATGTCATCCATTGTTAGGTCTACATTTGGAAGGAAAAATTTACAATTAAATCCCTCAATATCTTTCAATCCAAGATAATCATCTCGTTTATCAAAAATTAAAATCGGATATTTTTTCT
>JARRLT010000004.1:0-32430 GCA_037386725.1 Promethearchaeota archaeon | reverse complement strand
CTCTTATTTTTAAATATTGATAAAGATGCTTCTCCAAAAGAAATTAAAAAAGCATACAGAAAATTAGCAAAAAAATATCATCCTGATATAAATAAAACAGATCCTCATGCTAAAGAAAAATTCATTAAAATTAAGGATGCATATGAAACTTTAATTGATCCTAAAAAACGTAAAATCTACGATGAATTCGGTTATAATCCAAAAAATCTTGACTTTTCAGATTTGTATCATAATAACGATCTTATTCATATCAGAGAAATACTCAGAGAATTCTTTAGAAGTAATTATAAAAGATACCATAAACCACCCCCCGAAGAGATGTATACGTAGTTTTGATTATTTTATTTAATTAATTTCTTTTTTGATTAATTCTCTAAAGTATTGGGAGTTTCTGATTTGAATTATTTAAATATGGCATTAACATTATTTAACTTTATAATGATCTAGTCAATTCTCTGAAATCATAATTCAAAACTCATTTTAAACTATTAAATAAAAGTTAAATTAAATGATATTCATAAGAAAATTCAATTAAATTTTAAGAGAATAAAATAAAATGCTAATAACTGATGTAAAAACATATCTTCTGGAACTTAATTTTAAGATCAAGATTGGAAGTATGCCTCGATTTAAAGCAACAGGGCTTTATATTAACATTAAAACCGACGAAAATATTGATGGATGGGCTTTATCGCATTGGAATTTGTCAAATGCAGCTCAAAAGAAATTTATAGACGAATCTTTAAGTCGTTTAATTGCAAATAAAGATCCTTTTATGACCGAAGAAATATTTAATACTATTTATCATTCGAGCAACAGAATAATGTTTGGAATTCCACAAGCAACAAGTGCGATTCAAATTGCTCTTTGGGATATTATCGGAAAGGCAACTAAACAACCAATATATAAACTTTTGGGGGGGCGAAAGAAGAAAATTCGAGCTTATGCGTCTATGCCACGTGGTTACAAAGCTAAGGCTGCTTCGGGCGCAATACAGGCAGCAATTGATCTTGGAGGGTTTAAAGGAGTCAAATTACGAATAGGTGTTGGTCTAAAGAAAGATGAGAGATTACTTAAGGAGGTTAGAGATAATTTTCCAAAATTAATAATTATGGTTGATGCAAATTCAGCATATCAAACCGTACGAGAAGCATTAAAAATAGCAAAAATATGTGATAAGTATAACATTGAATGGTTGGAAGAACCATTACCTACTGATAACTTAAATGGATTAGCAAAATTGCGTAAAATGTCTCCTGTGCCAGTTGCTGGAGGTGAAAATGATATGGGAATATTTCGATTCGAAGATATACTTTCTAAAGATTGTTTTGATATTATACAACCAGATGTAACCCGTAGTGGTGGGTTTCTTCAATTAAAAAAGATTGATGCAATGGCTGAAGTAAAGGGTGTTCAATGTATCCCCCATATATTTGGATTTGGCCATATCTTAGCCGCTAACCTACATTTTGTTATGTCCACCAATTGTAATTGGCTTGAATTCCCCTTTATTCCCGATGAATATCAGTTGCTTGAAGAACCAATAAAATGTGTGAATGGTGTTGTGAAAACTATTGATAAACCTGGTTTAGGTGTTGAAATCAATCAACAAATGTTCAATGAAAATGTAATCTTATGAAATTATTATTAATCCTTTATACAATAATATATACATACTCCCAATAAGGTTTTTCTTGTTTCTTCTCCAAAAGCGATTCTAAATATCGTTGTTTTAATAAATCCCTAATCTAAACTAATAAATTTTGCAATCCGCTAATATACTCATAGATTTCTATTACTGTTTGTTCGATTTGATTTAAATGGAAAAATTATTTTTAACACATACAGTCTCTAATCCTGCTTTTAAGATAGGTATCGGACAATCTACATTTAAAATGCGTCAAGGAAGTTTTAAGATTAAAGAAAAAGTATTAAAAGAAACAGTCCTAAGGCAATTCATAGTTAATAAAGTAGAACCAGAGGAAATTTCTATTACTTTACAAGAACATCATGAAAAATTAGAATTATCAATTCAAATAAATAACAAAAGATTAGAATTAATTCCAAAAGTTTCTCAACCAAACATAAATAGACTCAAAATAAAATTATATGCTACTCCCGAAGAAAATATTTATGGTTGTGGATCAAGGTTCTCAGAATTTAATTTACGAGGAAAAAGGATCCCTATTTGGGTAGAAGATGCAACGCCAATCTTAAGACAAGGAAAACATATATATTTTCCTCAATCACTTTTTCTATCGATTAGTTCCGATAAATATTTTTGTTATTGGCAAATATAATTCAGCTATTGAGGTTGTTAAAAATATATCAGATTATTTTGGACGTCAACCAAAGATACCAAATTGGGTTTATGATGGAATTATATTAGGAATACAAGGTGGCAATGAAATAGTAGAAAAGAAAATTTCCATAGCATTAGAAGCAGATATTCCAGTAAATGCCGTTTGGTGTCAAGATTGGCAAGGAATTCGTATGACTTCTCTGGGTCAACAATTATTTTGGAATTGGATATATGATAAAAAGTTATATCCCGACTTACCTAAATTTATTAAAAACCTTCATAAGCAAAATATTAAATTTCTTGGATACATCTGTGCTCTTTTAAACATTGAAGGTGATCAGTATAAAGAGGCAGAGAAAAATGGATACTTACTGAAAGATAAAAGTGGAACTCCAATAACTATCAGATCATCCGATTTTTTAGTAGGAATTGTGGATTTTTCCAATCGAGATGCTACTCAATGGTTTAAAAATATCATTAAAAACGAGATGATTAAAATTGGATTAGATGGGTGGATGACTGATTATGGTGAATATTGTGTTACAAATGCTTCTATAGAACTTGATTTAGAAGGGGCTAATTTTCATAATTATTATCCAGTTCTTTATGCTAAATCGGTCTATGAAGTATTAAAGGAGACTAACACATTAAGTGAATTATTTGTTTTTCATAGAACTGGTTATAATGAATCCATACCATATATGATGAGTTATTGGGCGGGTGATCAGTTAGTTAATTGGGATAAGGAACTAGGACTTCCTTCAGTTATTCCTTGTGGTTTATCTATTGGATTGGGTGGTGTTGGCAATTATCATTTTGATATAGGAGGATTTACAACTTATAGAGAATTTAAGCGAGAAAAGGAAACTTTCATAAGATGGGTGGAACTTGGTGCCTTTTCTTTAATTATGAGAACACACGAAGGTAATATGCCTTCAAAAAATTGGCAATTTGATTCAGATGAAGAAACACTCCATCATTTAAGTAAAATGGTAAAAATACATGTCATATTAAAACCGTATATCAAATCCTTAGAAGAGGAATACCAAGAATTAGGAATACCACCTATGCGTCCTTGTTTTTTACATTATGAACAAGATCAAACTCTAAATAATCTTAAATTTCAATACCTTTTCGGTCGAGACTTATTAGTAGCACCTGTAATCAAACCAGATAAACAGACTTGGAAGGTTTACTTACCCGAGGATGATTGGATTCACATTTGGACAGAAAAAGAATATAAGTCTGGTTGGTTGGAGATTGAATCACCATTAGGAGAACCTCCCGTTTTTTACAGAAAAGAGAGTTTATTTAGAAATATTTTCCGTAGTGTATTTCATTTACACTATTCTTACTCAAATCCTGAATAGGGTCAAAATTTAATCTTCTTCTAAAACATTATTCCATATTTTTTTAAGGATACTGTTTAAATCATTTTTAGTATAATTATCAATTATAATATCAGAAATTTTATTCAATAAATCCTCAAAATTATCAGGATCTTCTAAAATTGTTAATTTAAGAATTATGTATAAGTTATATTCTCGACCAGCATAATATGAAATAATATTTACTTTTTCATTATTAAAATAAGTTATTCCTGCTTCTCGTAAGTTTTCATGGATATCATAGACACGAATCAAATCCGCAGTTGTATAATTCAAATCTGCTGGATATTTTGCTATTACTTCAGCGCCAAGCCTATCATCCCATCTCATAATAGCAATTCCGTATGGCATGTGAGAATTTAACCTTTATTGTTACTATATCTTTTAAGTTAATAATTTATATATAAATCCATCAATTTTATTCTTAATCAAATAATTATCAAAAATAATTAATAAATCTATATTGAATTCAAAAAAGTTGGCTTATATATGGATAAGATAAAATTGAACCAAGATTGGATTCTTTCAAATAAGGAATTTAAAGTTCATGTTAAAACTGAAATTCCTAGTACCGTATTTGAAGCTTTACAAATCAATGATATAATTCAAGATCCTTTTTATGGATTAAATGAACATCAAGTAAAATGGGTTTTTCAAACAGATTGGGAATATAAAACCTCATTTTCAGTTAAAAATCATGTTCTCAACTATCAAAATATTATTTTATGCTTTTATGGTCTGGATACAATCTCAAAAATCTATTTCAATGGAACTTTTATTGGAAATACCAATAATATGTTCAGAAAATATGAATTTAATATTAAAGAATTAATTAAGCAAGAAAAAAATGAATTAGTAATCATTTTGAAAAGTCCAGTTAATTATATTAAAAAGCAAGTCGATAATTATAAGATTAATTTAAATACTGGAGAAATGTCAATTTCTGGAAGTCCTTATATAAGAAAAGCTCCTTATTCTTTTGGATGGGATTGGGGTCCAAAGTTACCAGATATGGGAATATGGAAGGATATAGAAATTATCGCTTATGAGAGTATTAGAATTAAATCTGTTTATACTTATTCTGAATTTCATTACTTAAGTTATTCGAATGAAGATTCTAAAAAAGATAATTATAAGAAATCTAGCAAAAATTACAATGAACTAAATTATAACGTCGATTTACATATTAATATCAATTTGGAAGGGAAAATTCAAAATTTTTGTGAGGATACCCATCAAGTTGTTATAGAACTTCAAAATCCAGAAGGGGTTAAAATTATTAAAAAACTGGATATTAAAAATTCAAAAATTCACATTAAAATCATTCTAGAGAATCCCATATTATGGTGGACTCATGATCTTGGAGAACCTAATCTCTATAAGTTAAAAATCAAGATTTTATTTAATAATGAAATTATCCAAATAGAAGAAATTTACATCGGTATCAGAGATTTAAGACTTATTAGAAATAAAGATGGCTGGGGAGAATCGTTTTATTTTAAACTAAATAGAATCCCCATATTCGCCAAAGGAGCAAATTGGATTCCTATTGATAGCTTTATTCCCCGTGGTTCTAAAAATGACTTTTATAATAGAACTCTTAAATATGCTAAAATGGCAAATATGAATATGATTCGAGTATGGGGTGGGGGAGTGTATGAATCAGATGCATTTTATAACATCTGTGATAAAATAGGAATCCTCGTATGGCAGGATTTTATCTTTGCTTGTGGGATTTATCCAATTCATAATGATTATATGCAAAATTTAAATTTAGAAGTTATTCAAAATGTAATCCGGTTAAGAAATCATCCTAGCTTAGCATTATGGTGTGGGAATAATGAGATAGAGTATTTATGGAAAATATTATTATGGCAATGTGGAATTAAAAATGAAAAAATTCAAGAAAGATATAAAAAAGGGTATTTAGAAATTTTCGAAAAAATAATTCCTAGCCTTATTAATAAATATGACCCAAATAGATTTTACTGGCCAAGCTCTCCTTCTAATGGATTTGTTGGAAATAATCTAGGAAGAACGAATGCTAATTTACCTACTAAAGGAGACAGTCATTATTGGAGTGTATGGCATGGAGGAAAATCTTTTAAATCATATAAGAGTTTTAAATCAAGATTTATTTCTGAATTTGGTTTTGAATCCTTTCCTTCTATTAAAACCATCTCAGACTTCTGTTCGCCAGAACAGCTCGATTTAAATTCACCTATGATGGAGAATCATCAAAAAAATAATGCAGGGAACGATAAAATATTAAAATATATGAAAAAACGATTCATTATACCTGAGAGTTTTGAAGATCAAGTAATTCTTTCCCAAATTACACAAGCAGAAGCTATTATTTATGGCATAAAGTATTGGAGAAAAAATAGAATTAACAATCAGTGTATGGGAAATTTATATTGGCAATTAAATGATTGTTGGCCAGTGGCAAGTTGGTCATCAATAGATTATTTTGGAAGATGGAAAGCCTTACATTATTGTATCAAAAGAGTTTATCAACCTATTATAGTAGTTATGGAATAAAATGGTGAGAATAATCAACTGTGGACTGTAAATGATCATATCGATCAGAAAGAAGTAATAATTAATTGGGATATATTTAATTCTAATTGGGAAAAAAAGCTAACAAATTCAATAGATCAGATTATACCCCCATTAAACTCAATTTTAACTGAAAAAATAAATATTTTAGATTTGAAAAAAGTAAATGAATATAACAAGAACCATATTCTTTATTTTGAAGTTATCAACAAAGAGGACAATAAGGTATTATTTAAAGATTTCAGCTTATTTTGCAATCCAAAAGATTTCACTCTAAATGATCCCAAGCTTCAACATAAAATAGAAGTTCAAGAGCAAAGCTCTAAAAATGGCCTCATAAGATTAAATTTAAATGTTTTTTCCAAAGGAATTGGAATTTTCGTGTTCATTAAATCTCTGAAGGTTGACTTTATCTCCTCTGATAATTTCTTTTCCATGAAACCTAATGAAAATCGACATATAACAATTACTGTTCAAAATTCGGAAGAATTAAAAAACAAATTTTCGATAAAAGAAGTTATTGATTCCTTTAAAATCCAAAGTTTGTATGATCTAATGAAATAACCTATTTTTAAGTGAATGTTTCATGTCAAATAATACTCATCTATTATCCGATTTGGTTATTTTAATTAAGAGATCTAAATAATTAAGCATATCAACTAAATAGCAATGGGCATCAGTAACTTTCATAAATTGTTAACCTTTAATTTTATATTGATATAAATATTCAGATTTATTATTATGATTTACATATGGTTTATAATTTTCACAGTCTGCTTATTTATATTTATTCCAATTCACTTTTTATCTGTTAATCACTCAAAGCTCGAACAAAAGTATGGAAAGTCAAAAGGAAAATATATTGGAAATATTTTGGGTATGACTTCTGGATGGGGATTTTTTATATGTTTATTTGGAATATGGTTATCTCCCCAACTTCGTTTATTGATCCCTAATATTTCTATAATTATGTTTACACTTCCATTTTTGGATATTCCCTTTTCATTAGGATGTATAATTATTTCTATACCCTTCATTACTTTGAGTTTTTGGTTTGGTATCACAGGTGTAATAGAGACCAGTCTTGAAGTATCAGAAACACATAGGACAGAAAAGATTGTTAAAAAGGGAATTTATTTAAGAGTACGACATCCTCAATATTTAGCATCTATAATTGCCCATATTGGATTTTCAATCCTGTTTGCTGCTCTATTTTCTTTAGTTATTACGCCTCTAATCATCTTTTATAACTATATAACAGCTTGGAAAGAAGAAAAAGAATTAATAAAGGAATTTGGAGAAGAATATAAAAATTATAAAAAAGAAATAAGAAATATTAATAATGTTTTTGAACTTTTTGCCTTCTATCTATTACTTTTCCTTCTAAGAGTGGATCTTTTGTTTCTATCATCCAAGCATTTAATTTTTTTCTCATTTCAATTAAAATATTATTGTACTCATAATTTTCAATTAAATTATTTTCTTCAAAGGGATCTACAGTAAGATCATATAATTCCTCTTTCGGTCTTGTCACTTTATATTTTTCTTTCATAACTTGTCCTGATGGGTCTCTTAAAATATCAGCGGGTATTTGATATAAAGTTCCTAATTTTTCAAAATTTTTAATATATTTATACTTACTTGTACGGATTCCGCGTATAGGATCATAAATCTCATGAAAAGTTTTTTCAGCATAAATTTCACTCCGACCTTTTTTAATTTGATTTCTTAAGATTGGTAAAAAGCTTATTCCTTCAATTTCATCGGGAATTTCAGCTCCTGTATAATCCAGTAGAGAAGGTAAAAGATCTATATTACTTAAGAGTGAATTGATGGTCTTTCCCCCCGTAAATTCTTTAGAATTCTTATGATACATTATTAAAGAGGTTCTTAAACCGGGGTCATATAGAGTACATTTTGCCCGAGGGAATGGAATTCCATGATCTGTAGTATAGATAAACAATGTATTTTCCATCATCTCTAAATCCTCTAAAATATCAATTAATAATCCAATAGTTTGATCTACAACCTCCACATTCCCATAAAAATCCGCTAGGTCGTTTCTAACATCTTCAATATCTGGTAAATAATGGGGAACTATCACTTGAGTAGGATCTACTGATTTAGACCATGCTTTAAATGGACGATGGACTTCAATTGTTCCTATGTTTAGATAAAATGGTTTTTGATCTTTTTGATGTTCATTTAAGAATTTAATATAATCTTTTTCCATCCTATTTCTTGAATATTTAAATTCTGGACCTCTTTTGCTAATTGTGTCGTATCCTAAAGAATTAGCATTAAGAGATTCATGTTGAAGTCCCAGAAGATGTGTTGTATATCCATTCTCTTTTAAATATATTGCTAAGGTCTTATTACTCTCGGGTAATGTCCAACCCAAGTTAACGAGCCCCATCAATCCATTTTGATGAGGATATAGTGAAGTTTTAATTGATCCTCTACTAGGACTACATTGTGGTGCAGTACAGAAATAATTATTGAATTTTATCCCCTTCTTTGCAATCTTATCAACATTGGGTGTTTTCAAATTATTAGGAGTATCGGTTGAATTATAACAGTTTAGAAATTTGCCTTGATCATGAGTTATAAAAAGAATGATATTTGGTTTATTTATCATTTAAATCTTCAATTTTTAAAATTTTTATTGTAATGTTAATTAAAATATTGTTTAAGTGTTATATATACTTCATAATGAAATTAAGCACCATCATATTTATAGAAAGGGAATTAATCAGGTTTTGATTAATCTTATCTCTTTCAAAATAACTATTATGTAAAGATGAATAATTTCTAATTAAAACATATAACATATAATAGCAAAAGAGAGAGGTTTTTGTTATATTTATTAATATGATTTCTGAAATCTATAAAAATCTTTTCACTTTTTATTACTAGAGTTAAATGAATTCGAATATATCTTCACAAAAAACAACCCAAATACCTCGAATATCAAAACCTCCGTTAACCATCAAAACATTTATAAAATATTTGGGACCTGCTTTTATATTTACTGCCACTCAAATTGGAGGTGGTGAATTTATTACTGTACCTTTATTAGGAGCATATGCAGGGATGGCTGGACTTTTTTTAGTACCCTTAATAGCATTTGCGAAAATTTTCGGACAGTATTACTTAGTTCAGTATGGAGTAGTACGTGGAAAAACATTTCTTCAAACTTGTTGGGATAAAAAATGGTTGAGATGGATGTTTTTTCTATTAATGTTAGGATGTATTTTGCATTCGATATTGCTAGCTGGATTACTTGGACAGACAGGTTATACATTTAACGTCTTAGCGCCTATATCAAAAGATTTTTGGATTATTATTTTAATTATTGTAGCATTTTTAATTGTTGTAACTAAAAGTTATAATTTACTTGAAAAAATTTCAAGTGTGTTACTCTGGATTTTCCTAACATTAATCACAATAGTGGCTATCTTATTTTGGCCAACATTAGAACAATGGGCAACTGCTTTTATTCCACAACTACCTGGAGCAATTGAGGGATTAGCAACTACCTCCGGACCGATGACACTGGCAGTATTATTTGTTGTACTTGGAGCTGGTTTTGGACCGACGGTGTCCTATATATGGTATGCAAAAGATAGAAAAATGGGAATGTTTGAAGCAACAGCAAAAGGGTATGAATTAGAGCCCGAAGATTTAACTACTGAAGAACAAAATCGTTTAAAAGGTTGGAAAAAAGTTATCTTATATCAAAATGTTATTTCGGCAACCATACTTACTTTATTTTCCTCTTTTATTTGGATTGCTGCTGCCCAAACTCTCTATCCAATGGGAATTAAACCTCAAAAAGACAAATTAATAATTGAAATGGTAACTATTTTCACGTCTACTTATGGTCAGTGGTCTGGATTAATATTCATAATTTGTGGAATGACAGCACTTTTTTCCTCTATTATTGGGCCTTTTTACGGTTTTTCAAGACTATGGGAAGAGAGCTTTGAAAAACTAGGGTTATATAACAAAGTTAAAATAAAGAAAATTACAGTTTTTAGGCTTGTTTTGCTTATGTTTGCAATTCTCCCAGTAGTCTTTATATTCCTCGTTCAACGTCCTATGTGGCTTTTCTCGCTCTATTCAGAAATATAGTTAATACTAAATACATTTATCCATACTTCTAAATTTCATGAAATCGGATAAAATTTCATAATATTCACAAAAGAGATTTCTAAAAAGTTTTTTAGTACAATTTTTTTCTTAGAAAAGATTAAAAAAATAGAAATTTGAATATTATAAGTTAAACTGAAAATATACAATTAAACAAAAACGGATTTAGACTGAATTTCGATATCTTAGATTGCTTTTGATTTAGGTTGAGGATTGAAGATTAATATGGTTGATGTCAATTATACATTCTTTTTATCTTTAATAATAATTGTAATTGGATTCATAATAAAACGATTAAAGATCGTTTCCATAGACGATGGAAAAGTTATAGCCCGAATAGTATTTAATGTAACTTTACCAGCTGTGATTTTGAGTGTCATACCCTATATTAATGTTGATTTAACACTTGGATTAATTCCATTAATTGCTCTTATATATGGTTTAGTTGTTTTAGGTTTTGCTTATATATATTTAAGAAAATCTCCTCAAAAGCTTAAAGGATTAATGTTAATGAGTGTAATAGGATTTAATGTTGGTCATTTTGCTTATCCTTTAATTCAAGGAATATGGGGAAATACAGGATTACAATATATAGCTATGTTTGATATTGGAAATGCTATTATAGTTTTTGGGGTAAGTTATATTATTGGACTTACTTTTTCAAAAGTGAGAGATTCTTCAGAGGAAAAAAATGTACTAAAAAACATTTTAAAGCAATTATTAAAATCTGTCCCATTAATGACCTATGTTGTAGCAATAGTGATTAATTTAGCTAATATTCAAATTCCGATATTTATAGGAGATGTTGTAGCGGTATTATCAAATGCTAATAGAGCTCTTACTTTATTACTTTTAGGAATTTTTTTGGATTTTCATTTTGAAAAATCACAATGGAAAAATGTAACTAAAGTTCTATTGATAAGGTATGCATTTGGTTTAACCATTGGTCTAACCTTATTCTATTTATTACCATTCAACTTGTTGTATAGGGAAATTCTAGCAATCGCATTAATATTGCCCATAGGTTTGGCTGTAATTCCCTTCACAGTTGAATTTAAGTTTGATGAAAAAATGTCTGGTATGATGACAAATCTCTCTATAATTATTTCCTTTTCTTTAATATGGGTATTAATAATTATCTTAGGGTCTTAAATATTCATTAACGAATCAAAATTTACTTTTAATTCTTTTATTAGAATATAATGAGTTATATTTTCTGAAGTTGAATTATAAAACATCATATTTCATAAAATTATTTAATTATTAAACTAACAGAATTTATGTGATTTAATTTGAAACAACCAATAAAGATAGCAGTTATCTGTTTGGCGCGAAAAACTTTTGATTATGAAGCTGCAAAAGAGATATATAGAAATATTCAAGAAGATCTTAAGAAAATTGAATTCGTAGATTGGATAATAATTTCAGACCTTATAATAGAGATAAAGGAGGCAAAAAAAGTTGCTTTAACTTTAGCCTCAAAAAATATCGATGCTCTTATATGTGTAAGTGGAACATTTGCTTTAGGCCATTTAATTCTTGAAGTTAATAAACAAATAAGAGTGCCTATTTTATTATGGGGTTTGAATGAATTACCTTATGATGGAGGAAAAATACGACTTAATTCTATATGTGGAGTCAATCTAAATGCATCAAATCTATATAAAGGAGGTATAAGAAATTTTCATATAGTCCTTGGAAATAAAATTAATAGTGATTGGATAGATGCTATTAGAATCAAAAAAGCGTTATCTAATTCCCACATTGGAATTATTGGTTATAGAGCTAAAGGGTTTTTTAATTTAGATATAGACCAATTAGATTTATATAAAGAAATAGGAGTGCTAATTGACCACTTTGAATTAAATGATGTGTTTAGTTTCCCCATTGATAAGATGAATATTGAAAAAAGAAGAATACAAATAAAATCTATTTTTAATGTTAGTGAAATTACTGAAGAACAGTTATTGAAGGTGTCGGAACTCACAGTAAAATTTGATGCTTTTATGACCCATTTTAATCTCGATGCGATTGCAATAAGATGTTGGCCTGAATTCGCTAGTGATTATGGAATATCACCTTGTGCTGCAATGTCTATACTTCAATCTGAAAATAAGATTTTAACTTGTGAGGGAGATATTCTTGGAAGTTTATCAATGCTCGCCCATAGAGCACTAGGAGCGGAAACACCTTTCTTAGCAGATTTTTCTCAAGTTGATTCAAATGAAAATTTTGGCTTATTATGGCATTGTGGTGTAGCAGCTTATAATTTATGGGATGGTACTTGTATTAGATCTCTAGACACTTATTTTGCTGGAGGGAAAGGTGTTACTGCTGATTTTGTAATTAAAGCGGGGGAAGTTTCTATGGCTCGAATTGATTATGCCCCAGGTGAATATAGAATTTATTTGCAAAAAGCTCAAGGAATTCCTATGGAAAAAAAGTTAAAAGGAACATATATTAAAGTGAAATTTGAAAAGCCTATTAAAGAGGTCATTAAAAGAATAATGTATAATGGTATTGCACATCATATTTCTGTTGTACTTGGGAATTATATAAAACCTTTCGAAATATTTGCTAAAATCCAGGGTTGGAAGATTATAAAATAACAAAATATCTAATAAATTATTCTGTAATTGAAATAAGATCTTAAGATTACATAGAAAATATTAGTCATCCTCTAACAGATCAGGATTACTTTGAATTAGTTTACCAAATGTTGATTTACAATTACAACATAGAAATTGAATATAATCGCTTTCCCATAATTCTTCAATCTCTTGCTTAGTTAAATCTTTATTTACGCTATAAAATTCATAAATATTTAGATATTTTTTACAAATAAAACAAAATCTTTCTTTTTTAACATTGAAAGTGGGTATTTTTTCCAACCGTCTATAATAACTTCTATTTAATGGCTTTATATATAACATTAATAGTGCAAAGGGAATGCATATTCCAAGAATAATATAAATTATAAAGTAAAAAAGTCTAATATCAATGATTATCACATAAATGGCTAAAAAAGACAAAATGGAGACTAAAAGAATATCTTCTAGAATATGATGATTTCGATTCAATTTTTCCTCATATAATTAACGAATTTATTATTTGAATTTCATAAAATTTTAGGAAGTGTAAATATTTAAGATTTTATCTTTAGAATTTTTAAGATTTTTAAAACTTACATCTTTATCAAAACAAGTCGTAAATAGATAAAAATAAAATTAGTGAATTAAGAAAGATGATTCTTCTTTTTCTTCAATATCATCCGTATCATGAATTTGTCCACCCTCTAAGAAAAATGGATCTATTATCGCCGAAATTTGATCAAAATCAAAGTGTCTTGCCGTTATTGCCTTTAATCTGCAAGTAGCCGCACATTTTCCGCATCCCTTACAAATTGCTGGATTGATATATGCTTTTTTCATCACCATAGTGACATCTTCAAAATTCTTTTTTACGTCTATTACACTTATAGCTTTAAATTGACAATTTTCTGCACATCTCCCACATCCATTACATTTTTCAACATCAACTATCATATCCTTAAAATGGCATTCAATTGAAAGTATAAATGACAAGAATTTAAGCTTACTTGGTGGAATATATTTTAAACTTAAAAATCTACTCGCCCTTGCCGCTGCTCCTTTGGCTTCTGATATTGAGTCTTGAACATTTTTTGGCCATTTTGCGCATCCACACAAGAAAATTCCATGTTTTATGAAATCTAAAGGTCTTAATTTAGCATGAGCCTCTGTAAAAAAACCATATTCATCGATTCCAATTTCCAACATATTCGCTAATTTGTCTAAGTCATCGGAAGGAATAATTGGAGTAGATAAAAGTATCATATCTGTCCCAAATTCAATAAAATTTTGAAAATTATAATCATCTCTAATTTTTATTCTATATCTTTCAGGGTGATCTGAAACTTTCATAATCTCAGGAGAATTATTCGGACTAAATCTTATAAATTTAGCTGTTTTATTCTGTTCACTGAAATAATCTTCGAATTCCTTCTTTGCCATATGAAGATCTCTATAGAACACAAGAATATGAAGGTCGGGTTTTATTTGTTCTAATAAATTAATATTTTTAATAGTATTACCGCAACACACATTTGAACAATATGAAATTCTACCTTGTTGTCTTGCCCCCGCACAGAGAATTATTGTTATATGATGGATATCTCTTATCCAATCAGTAGATTCATCTTTTAATTTTGTTTCTAATTCCATTTGGGTCATAATATTTCTATTTGTTTCATCATAAAGGTACAATCCTTTTGGCTTATATTCTTGACCACCTGTAGCAATGATAATTGTTCCAACAGATATTTGAGTTTGTTTAAATCCATTACTATCAATATAAACATTATAGTTTCCAATTGAACCAGAAATATCACTAATTTTTGAATTTAAGTATAATATGATATTTTCATTTAACTTGATTTTTTCAATTACATCTTCCAAAACTTTGGATGCTTTTTTAATTGGATAAAGAAAATTTATATATCGCAAATTACCTCCTAAACAGTCATCTTTTTCAACTATAAACGTTTTATATCCTTGATTTGCAATGTCTAAAGCAGCAGTCATACCAGAGATACCTCCTCCAATGATTAAAACATTTGGTTCAATTTTAATGAAATCTTTGTTATTAATACCTTCGACTTTTCTCCTTGTAACTTGAGTAAATTTAGCAGAACTTAAGAAAGAAGCAATACTTGATGCAACAGCACTCGCATCTGCCACAGTCTCAGAAATGTCCATTGGACTCTGACAGTATCCACATAAATAAATTCCATCTTTTGATGATAGAGATTTTTGTAAATAGGATTTTTCTTTAAAAAATCCATATTTATCTAATTCAACCCCAAGAACTTTAGCTAATTTTTTCGTTTGGGGTGAATATACCAAGGGGCTTGCTAATACTACCATATTTGCTAAGAATTCTTTCTTTTCTCCGGTTCCTAAATCTTTATATTTAATAATAAGATCCGCATTTTTTGGAGCTTCAGTAATACTATAGATTTTTGATTGAAAATAAACGACATTATGCTCATTTTGAGCGTTTTTTGCAAATTCATAAAAATTCTTCCCAAAAGCTCTAATTTTATGACGGAAAATGTATGATTTTATATTTTCAGATGTCAAATTTGTTAAAACTGCTTGTTTTGCAGAATACATACAACAAACTCTAGAACAATATGGAACACTTTCATTTATATCTACAGAGCCAGCACATTGAATAAAAGCGATTTTCTTTGGCTGTTTTTCATCACTGATTCTTAGAACTTGACCACCAAAAGGACCATTAGTAGATAAAATCCTTTCATATTCTAAGGCATTAACCACATTCTTAAATTGATAACCCCATCTTTCCGTCAACTCTTTACCTAACATATTAAAGCCAGTGGCTACCACAATTGCACCCACCTTCACTTGAAAGGTTTTGGTTTGTTGGTTGAAATCGATGGCCTTCCCTTTACATACTTTTTCACATACTCCACAAACTTGGCGATTAATATATAAACATAATTTTGGATCTATTCTATATATTGGGGGAGTAGCTTGTGGAAATGGTATATAAATGGATTTTCTTTTCCCTAAATTCATATCAAAAGAATTTGGAGTTTCAATTTTTGGACACTTTGCAGCACAATCTCCGCACCCTCTACATTTAGCTTCATCAACATATCGTGGTTTCTTCTTAATAGTAACTATAAAATTTCCTGCTTTTCCATCAACTTTAGTTACTTGTGATAATGTTATAAGTTTGATATATGGATTTTTATAAATTGCTACCATCTTAGGAGCAAGGGTACATAATGAGCAATCAAAATTAGGAAAAAGTTTGTCTAATTGAGCCATATGACCTCCAATAGATGCTTTCTTCTCAACTAAATATACTTTAAATCCTAAATCAACTAAATCGAGAGAAGCTTGAATCCCTGCAATACCCCCTCCAATAACTAATACAGATCCTATTATATTGGAACACCCATTTATTTTATTTAAAATTTAAAAACATTGTAAATATCCTATTAGAAAAATTAGAGGATACGGAATTATTTAAATTTATCGTAAATAATGTCGATATATCTAAAAGAATCGATTATTTGTGATGGATTTCTAGCAATAATTTTTCAGAGGGTTTCGGAAAGTTCGAAAAGGGATCTATTTGATCACAATTAGATTATTTCTTTTAAAATATTATTCTATAGAATCCTATTACGATAATAATTACTAGAAATGAATATTCATTTTATGCAAATTAAAATGTAGATTTAATATTATGATCAATATATTCTAAAAAACAAAAAAATAGAAAATAATTACAAACTATTTATCATTGTAAAGGTCCTAATTCCTTAATCTCATTAGTAAATTCTGTAATTAAGTCAGCAAACTTTTTTCCCTCAGAAGCGCTAACCCATTCAAGTCTAACTCGCTTCTCATTTATTCCTAACTGCTTAATAATAATTTTATGCAATCTTTCAAATCGTTCCTTTGCATATTCATTACCAGAGATATAATGACAATCTCCAATATGACATCCACTGATCAAGACACCATCAGCCCCATCCTTAAACGCCTTTAGGATAAATGAAGGATCTACCCTTCCAGAACACATTACACGAACAATTCTCATATTAGGTGGATATTGAAATCTTGAAACTCCCGCTAAATCGGCTCCTGCATAACTACACCAATTACAGCAAAAAACTAAGATTTCTGGATTAAAATATGATTCGATCATTGCTGAAATTTGTCCAAATTCAAATTGTCTTATTGTTATTGCTCCATTTGGACAAGTAGCTGCACAAGTTCCACATCCCTTGCATAAGGCGGAATTAATAAAAGATTTTTCTCCAGAAATGTTTACTTCTTCAAATTCTTTCACAGTTGGCACTAATTCAATTGCGTTATAAGAACAGATATCTATACATTTTCCACATCCTATACATTTTACAGGATTAACTTCAGCAACTATTCCCGAAGTTTTAATTTCTTTTGCATTTAAAAATCTACTTGCCCTTCCAGCCGCGCCATTTGCTTGTGAAATCGAGTCTTGAATATTTTTCGGCCACTGAGCACAACCACATAGGAAAATTCCATCAGTTGCAAAATCTAAGGGTCGCAATTTAACATGTGCTTCTAAGAAAAATCCATGTTCATCCAATGGAACTTTTAGCATTTTTGCTAAATCAGTGTTATCTGGTGGAACCATTGGAGTACTTAAAATTATTAGATCGGTATCAAATTTAACATTTTCCTGTAAATTTGTATCAAATACATTAATTTCATACTTTTCAGGTTTTTTACCAATTTTCTTAATTTTTGGAAGTGAATCTAGATTATATCTTAGGAAGATAGCATTTTTTCTTCTTTCTCGGTAATATTCTTCATATTCTTTCTTAGCCATCTGAATGTCTCTGTATAATACAACTATCTCAAGTTCAGGCTTTAATTTTTTAAGATATTCAATATTTTTAATTGAATTCCCACAACATACATTTGAACAATAGGTTATTCCTTTCTTTTGTCTAGCATTTACACACAAAATTGTTGTTATTCTCTCAATTTTATCTAACCATGATTTATCTTTCATTCCAAGTCTTTGTTCCAGTTCCAATTGAGTGAGAACATTTTTATTCGCTTTTTGATAACCAAATAATCCTTCCGGTTTATATTCAGATGTACCAGTTGCTACAATGATTGTACCTATGTTTAATTCGTGAATCTCTTCTTTTGAATCTATAATTTTAACATTATAATTTCCTATATAACCTTTCACTTCTTTTAATTTTGAGCCTAGAAATATTTCTATATTTTTATCCTTCTCAACTTTTAATTTAGTTTCATTAAGAAGTTCGGTAGCATCATATCCAATTGGATATAGGATATTTAGAAATTTTAAATTCCCTCCTAAATTATTTTCCTTCTCAACTAAATAAGTTTTAAAACCTTGACTAGCAATATTTAAAGCTGATGTCATACCCGAGATGCCACCCCCGATAATTAATGCTGTCGAGGTAATCTGAATAACTTCTTCTTTTAAAGGTTTTAATAACCTAGATTTAGCTACTGCCATTCTTATAAGATCCTTTGCCTTTTGTGTAGCTGCTTCTAATTCATTCATATGAACCCAAGAACATTGATCTCTGATATTCACCATTTCAAACAAGTACTTATTCAAACCAGCTTCTTGACAAGTTTCTTGAAATAAGCTTTCATGAGTTCTTGGAGTACAAGATGCTACAATAAATCTATTTAGATTATGTTGCTTTATTGCTTCCTTTATTCTGGCTTGTGAATCTGAACTACAAGAATATAAGTTATCCTCACAAAAAACAACATTAGGTAGGGTTTTTATATATTCAGCAACATTGGGAACTTCCACATATTTCCCAATATTTATTCCACAATGGCAGATTAAAACACCGATTCTCGGTTCATCAGTTTGTTTAACATCTTTTTCTTCTATAATTTCTTCTTCATTTAGCTGAGTATAGGAAACAGAGTGTAAAAAGGAAGCGACTTGAGAGGCGACACCACTCGCATCCGCTACCGTTTCTGGGATATCCATTGGACCTTCGCAAAAACCACATAGGAAAACTCCATCTTTAGAGGAAAGAGATTTATTAAAATAGGTCTTTTCTCTAAAAAAACCATATTTACCAATGTCAATATCTAATATTTTTCCCAATTCTTCTGTTCCTTTTGAAGGTACCAATGGGCTAGCTAATACTACTAAATTAGCTCGAAAATCATTAAATTTCCCTGACTTTAAATCTTCATAATGAATTAATAAATCTTTAGTTTCTTGATCTTCTTTAATTTCACTAATTTTAGTTTGGAAATATTTAACTCCATACTCATCTTGAGCTCTTTGAGTAAATTCATAAAAGTTTTTTCCATATGCTCTTAAATCATGCCTAAAAACATAACATTCTGAATTTTCTGAATGTTCTTTTGTAATAATTGCTTCTTTGGCAGTATACATACAACATACACTGGAACAATATGGAACACCTTCATGTAGATCACGAGAACCAGCGCATTGAATAAAGGCAATCTTTTTTGGTTCTAATTGATCACTAGGTCTTAATACATGTCCTCCAAAGGGACCTGAAGCACATAAGATCCTTTCATACTCTAATGCTGTTACAACATTTTCATAATGATAACCCCAACGAGAAGAAAGCTCTTTAGTATAGGAATCAAAACCAGTTGCTACTACTATTGCTCCTATGTTTACATCAAATTCTATTGGTTGTTGACTGTAATCAATTGCTTCTGATTGACAAACCTTACTACATACTCCACAAACATCTTTAGTAATTTTTAAACAAAGTTCAGGATCTATTAAATATACTGGAGGAACAGCTTGAGGAAAGGGAATATAGATGGACTTTCTCTTTCCTAAATTCATATCAAATAGATTTGGAACTTCGATTTTTGGGCATTTTGCTGCACAATCCCCGCATCCTTTACATCTTGATTCATCAACATACCTAGGTTTTTTAAGTAAGGTTACAGTAAAATTACCTGCTTTGCCGCTTACTTTCTTGACTTCATGATAAGTAAGTAATTCGATATTTGGATTTCTAAAAATCTCTACCATTTTTGGAGCTAAAATACATAAGGAGCAATCATTTGTAGGAAATGTTTTATCAAGTTGAGCCATTCTCCCTCCAATTGAGGGGGTTTTTTCCACTAAATAAACCTTAAAGCCTAATTCAGTTAAATCTAAAGCACATTGAATCCCCGCTATACCACCTCCTATAATCAATACTGCTCCTTCTATATTATTTCACCTTAATATGATCAATTACAAATTCTGTAAAATCCATTATTTTAACATTTGATAAATCAGGAAAATCATTCTGTACACATGAGAGGTGGATATTACATTTGGGACACGATGTAAGCATTATTGAAGCTACTGATTGCGCCTCCAACATACGTTTATACCTGAGAGCTTTTGATTTTTCATTACAATTCATCCAAGAACTCACACCACAACAAAGTGAATTTTTCTGATTATGATTCATTTCATTAAATTGATACCCTAATGAAGTGAAGTGATTAAAAATTTCTCGTGATTTTTCAATGATCTTATTATCTTTAGGTAGAAATCTACTTAACCTACAAGGATCATGAAAAGTAAAAGATAATACCTCCTCATCTTTTTTTGATGGAATAAATTGAATTTTATCTTGTTTCCATTTATCATAGATATATTCAATGATGTGCTCTACTTGGAATGTTTCCTTAAAATTTTCAAAATTATGGGGGTAATCTACTTTTAGAGTTCTGTAACATTCAGCACAAGCAGTGACTATTTTTGAAATGCCAGCTTCTTCAAACATTTTAATATTTTTTCTTCCTAATTCTAAGAAAGTATTTAATTTACCTTGTCCCCAATATAAATCGTGACCACAACATATTTCATCTTCAAATACAACTATAGGACTTTTTTCTATACTGCATAATAACTTTAGTGTGCTAACCGCAATATTATCTAGTCCTTCAAATTCAAACTTAAAAAAAGGTAAGCATCCCACAAAATACAACGTTGAACCTTTATCTGTAATTTTGCATTCCTTCGGAATCCAACTCATATCTCGATTTGGCTGAATAGAAGGTTGACTCATAATTTCAGAAATCGATGTATACATTCCTTTATGGGCAATTAATTCATCTGGATTTTGGTTTGCAGATACACGCATTTTATATCTGGCAATCCGAACTATATCAGCAAAATTTATATCCATAGGACAGTTTTGAAGACAACTATTACATGTCAAACAATCCCATAAAATGTTACTTTTAAACACCTTATCCTCAAAACCTTCTAGAATAAGTTGAATAATTTTACTTGGAGGATATTTCTCTACTTTACTGAGTTGACATACACCGCTACAACGACCACATTGATAGCATTTTTTTAATAAATCTTTGAGATCTGTATTTAATTCCCTTTCTAATATTATTTTTTCAATTTCATTAGATATTTTATCTGATTCTGTTATATTATTCACGCTCTATCTTATACTTGTCTTGAATATCTAATTTCTTCATATAATTCAGATAACGCTCTATTTTAGCTTTAGCGAGTTTTATAATGAGATCTTTTACTCTTTTTTTCCTATTGGTATCCATTTCCATACATTTAAAGATATTTGCGTCTTTAGCTTGCGAAAATATTTTTTGACCCTTTTCAGTTCTCGGAATAACGGTTGTAAATTTATCTTGAGAACCTAACCCACCAAAAGAAATATCTGCATATACATTTGTAAAATCGCTACAAGCATTACATGCTGATCGCATATATTGATTTAAATGGTTGAATGGAATATGAACAGTTCTTTGTTTTCCATTTTCGCTTTTCAAATTAAAAATTAAATCTTCTTTAATATTTACTTTTTCAATATTCCTCAGTTTGATGTTAAAATCTTTTTCAAACTTCTCAATTTGATTTTCTTCAAAAAAGAAATTTTCATAACAAAATAAACCTAAACATATTTCTACATTTTCCGAAGGAGTAACACCTAAGGCTTTCATACATCGTATTGTATATATTTGACATGGGGTACCGACCACTGCTAATTTTTTAAATTTATAGTGATTTAATTTGGGAATTGAATGAGTATACGTCGAAAATTTTTGAACTTCACTTAATTGAGTTGAAATATCCAACGTAGCTCCAGAGGCACTTAATAAATCTTCTTTATTATATGCGATTGTAGACTCTCTTGAGAAAGGAGTTTCCATTTTAGCGACGATTGCTCCATCAATCATATTTTCCTTAATCATGAAATCAATTAAGGAATTAACAACGCCTCCATCTGTACCATTTTCAAGAAAGTCTAAATCAGTAGCTTGACAAGAATGCACATCTTTATAGAATCCTATTGACATTGAATGTGGATCGGTTATTTTATAGGTATTATCAAGTTCTTCATGCAAATAATGAGTTTGTGGACAGATACAATAACAAATCCCACATTCAAGACAATTTTCTTTATTTACATATATGGGAGGTTTATTAGGTTCCTCAAATTTAATAACATCATATTCTGCAGAACTGCAAAAACTGACACATCCTCCACACTCCTGGCATATTCCCTTTTCATGAACCTCTGTAATTAAATCTTGAAATGATTTAGCAGTCATATTTTTATAATTACTACTTATTATATTTTAATCGCTTTCTAATACGTACGATTTACACTTTTTTCTTTTACTCCCTCCAATTTTTTCCACTAAAAATAATCCAGGTTTAACATCTTTCAAATTTTTAGACTCTATCAAACCAGATTTAACAATATCTTTGTATAATTGATCCCCTTTTTCTGATCTTGTAATTACTGAGGACCATCCTGATTGAGAGCCTATTGAACCAACAGAAATATCAGCATATTCAGAAGTTAAATCATCGCAATAATGACAGATATCCCTAGCATAAGATTGAACTTCTTTAAGAGCTATATTTACTTCCTCTCCCGATTTTAAAGTAATTATAAATTTTCCCTTATCTATATTCATTTTAGTTAGTTCATTTACATCTTTATCGAATATTTCACTAGTTAATTTCTTAATGTTTTCATATGAAAAAGATTCCATGCAGAATAAACCGATTTTATATTCTATATTGTTGAAAAATGGTATTCTACTTGGAAAAAGATTTCCTTTTACTATTGCTTTCATCATACAAGGAACTCCAACAACCGCTATTTTATTGTATGCTCTTGCTTTTTCAATAATATTTAAAGTTGGAGCATTAGCATACTTAGTTCCGGCAGTCTCATAGAGATCCTCTACCTTTTCTACAATAACAGGTTCAGGTCTCCATAATTCTTTAGAATGTTTTACAGCTACAACAGCTTCTACAATTTTATTTTCTAAGAGATATTCCGCGATTGTAGTTACGATACCTCCATCTTGACAAACTTTTTTAATCTGATCTTTTTTTGTTGATGCTGAATAGGTGTTAATATGGCCTCCTATTTTTTCAGAAAATTTCGATTTTTTATTTAAATTGATAATATTCTTATAGGATTCATTAATCAAAAAAGATCTTGGGCATTGGGAAAAGCACAAACCGCATTTTATACATTTATCTTCATTAATTTCAAAATTATCTGCCTCGATAATAAGTGCATTTACTGGACAGATAGATGAACACCAACCACAATTACAACATACTCCTGCCTCATAAACCAATGATACTGGTTCAAAATGATTTTCAAATATATCTCCTGTAAGCTCTTTCGCTTGATATCTAAAAAGAATTGTTTTTTCTTCTATTTCTTCTTCCTTTCCTTCAATTTTTTTCTTAATAATTTTTGTCACTGTCTCATTTAATTGTTCTATATAGCCTTGTTCTTTTAGATAGAAAATGTCTGCTATAATGTTAATTGGGTCCATATCTTTAAAGTATTCGACAATTTCTTCAATTAACATTGGTTTTTTTCCTTCAAGTTTACTAAGAATATATTTCCGCTCTGTTTCTGCATCGATCATAGAATCTAGTATCTGAAAAAATTCATCTTCTGAAAATTTTCCCGTTTCAAGTATTTCATCTTTTGCTTCGTAAAAAGATCTAACTTGATAATTACCTGATGCCCTATAACTTGCTTCCATCAAAATTTTTGGAGATATCCCATCAAACTGATAAATTTTTTTAATTTGAACCATGATAAATGTTTTATTTTGTTTTATTTTTTTATATTTTATAATCCCTTCCTTTGCGAGGAAAGTCGTCTTATAACTAATATTTGTTTATAAGAGTCATTCTATGTGGGATTTTCAACGTATTGTTCTTCTTTATTTATTTTAATCGGATTTGGACCGATTCTTTTGATTTTTTCATATGTATCGACGACACTATTAACAAGTTTTTCAGCTTCAGCAGCACTTAACCAATACATGTTTATTCTTTGACTACCAAAGCCACGAGAATCGAGAATTCTGTTAGCTAAATCCACATGTCTCTGAGCTGTAAAGTTCCCATTCTTATATTGACACTCATGAGGTCGTCAACCAACAATCATAACTCCATCAGCTCCAGATTTAATACAATATAATAAATGTTTGACATCGATTCGTCCAGTACATCTTACTTTTATGATTTTTACTGCAGAAGTGTACTTTAATCGGGAAACTCCGGCCAAGTCCGCAGCACCATATCCTCATTTTAAACAAGCAAACATTATAATATTAAATTTATTTTCCATTTCTTTACCCTCCTTGCAATATACCATCAATTTCAGTAAATAATTGATAATCTCTATAGTAACGTATATCTATTGCTTGGGTTGGACAGCATGAAGCACAAATACCACATCCATCACAATTAATTTCATCGACAACTGCTCCTTTAGTATCTACGATTTTAATAGCCATTTTTGGACATTCAAGTTCACATCTTCCACAGGAAATGCAAGATTCTTTCCTTACTTCAGCTGTAATTAATTCAATATCAATTTCTCCAGGGGATGTAAGCTCTGCAACTTTACTAGCAGCAGCTCTCGCTTGTGAAACCGAATATGCGATATCTTTAGGTCCTTGAGCAAATCCTGCAATAAAGATTCCTTTTGTTTTTGTTTCTTGTGGCATTAATCCAAAGTGTGATTCTGTGAGAAAACCGTTTTTATCGTTGTCCAAGTTTAATACTTTAATTATTTCTTGGGTTCCGTGTGAGGGAAGCGCTGCTGTAGATAATACCACCAAATCTGCGTCTATTTTAATAATCTCATCTGTTAAAGATGAATAAACTCTTATTTTAACATCTTTAGTTTCAGGATCTTCAGTGACTTCACCAACTTTTCCTCGAATCATCCTAATACCAGAGTCTTTTGCTCGTTGATAGTATTCTTCAAAGCCTTTTTCATTTGTTCGTATATCAATATAGCAAATGGTTATATTAGCATCAGGAAATTCTTCTTTTAAAAGTTTCCCATTCTTTAATGCTAACATACAACATACTCCGCTACAATAGGGTCTATCGACTTCACGACTCCCTACACATTGGATGAAAACAATTTCATGGGGTTTTTTATTGTCCGAAATTCTGCGTACATGTCCTTCTAATGGCCCATTGGGAGCTAATATTCGTTCAAGCTGTGATTGTGTAATTACATTATCAAATTCACCGTATCCATATTCTCCATAAGGGTTATAAATATCCCATCCTGTAGCAACGATTATTGTACCTACTTCTAATTCTACTTGTTCTGGTTTTTGACTGAAATCTATTGCATCCAATTCACATTGTTCAACACATGAAAAACATTCAATACAAGCGTTTCTGTTAATATCATATTTAAAGGGTACAGCTTGGCCAAAAGCAATATCAATTGCTTTACGTGGTCCCAGATATTCATCAAAGAAATTTGATGTATATACGGGACACACTTCAGAACATGCTCCACACCCATTGCAATCATCAGTCACGAATCGTGGCTTTTTTTCAACTCGAATATTATAATTTCCTACGTAACCAGAAACTTCTTTGACTTCACTATAACTTAGAATTTCAATATTCGAATTTCTATTTACTTCAAGCATTTTAGGACCACAGATTCAAATGGCACAATCATCTGTCGGAAATGTACGATCCAATTGGGCCATTCTTCCACCAATAGTTGTATTTTTTTCAACCAGATAAACTTTGATCCCTTGATTTGCTAAATCTAAAGCAGCATTCATACCAGCTATTCCACCTCCAATAATTAAAGAGGATTTTTTTACAGGAACTGTTCTTATAGGTACTGTTTCTAATTCTCTTGCTCGACAAATTCCACTTCGCACTAAAATTTTTGCTTTTTCTGTTGCATCTTCATTATCTTCAGTACACCAAGAACAATGTTCTCTTACGTTTACCATTTGAAAGTAGTATGGATTTAATCGCCCTTTTGAAAGTGTTTCTCGATAAATAGGCTCATGAGTTCTTGGGGTTCAAGCTGCTGCAATTACTCGGTCTAAGTTCTTTTCTTTAATATCATTTATAATTTCATTCTGACCAGATTCAGTGCATAGAAAAGTTTTTTTGATCAGCACATCTAATTAAAACTATTAACTTTTTTACTAAATAATAGTTTTTATAGAATAATGTAGGATCTTAGTGTTTAAAATCTTTTTGATTTATAGAAATAGGTTATTTTGATCAGTGCTAGTATTCATTCTTTAATTTTTATTGTTAACAATAAATATTATAAAGTTGGTGATCAATAATAATAATATTTGAAATTAAAAAATAAAACTATTCCAATCTTAAATTGAATTTCGACATTCCTCCGAATGAGATTTTTCAAAGGCGTCAAGAAATAGGACTCCATAATTCATTTAAGATGTTGGCAAATTTTGTCTCCTCAAATAAAGAATATTCATTAAGAAAGGATGCAATAAAGTTTTTAGGCGCTTTTAAGGATTTACCAGAGCATCTCAAAGATGAATGCTACAATACTTTAGAAAATGTTTTAATTTCTGATAAGGATCTTGAATTGAAGTGTGAGGCAGCGAATTCTCTTGGTAAATTAAATTATAAAAAAGCAATAGAACCATTAAAATGGATTTTAGAACAATCTAATATAAATTATAGAATTAAGTTATCTGCTTTAAAAGCGATATCAGATATTCAATTTGAGCCAGAATTAGGTCTTTTCATCAACTATTTAGATTCAGAATATAAATCTATTAGAAAATTTGTCAAATATAAATTATTAGATATTCAACCAGAAAGATTGATTCCTATTTTATTAGAGTTTTTAGGAAAACCAATTTCAAATAAACATAAGAGTGAAATTATAAAATTAATAGGCAATATTATTTCAAGTTTTAACGTCTCTTACAAAGATTCAAGCTATTTACAATTGAAGTATCCTGGAATTATAACTGATTTAATGGATAATAAAGATAAATTATTTGAGTTATTTTCAATATTGGAGGAAAATAAATCTAAATTAAGACAATCTGTGGTTACTATTCTAAGGGTCCTAAGACCACAAATAGATGATGATTTACTTTCACTTCTTGATAATGATGATTTCATCATTAAAACTAATGCAATAAATGTAATAGGACAGTTAAAAATTAAAAAAGGAATTAACTGGTTAAAAAGAAATTTAGATGATATGTATCATGAAGTTTCTATTGCCGCTATAAAAGCTCTAGGTGAAATTGGGGATTCTACAGTGATTTCTGATTTATTAAAAGTCTTAGATGTAGATGATTACGACTATCAATATATTGATTATGATATGAAATGGTATATAATTGATGCTATTAAACAAATTTGCTTAAATGACGAAGCGAGGTCATGTGATTTTTTAGTCAACCGATTAGAAGATTCAAACGAAATGATTAAAGAAAATGTTGCATTTCTTTTAGGAGATCTTAAAAATGAAAAATTTGTAGATCCCCTTCTGAATCTACTAATGACTTCAGAAAATCTTGACGTAACAAAGAATTCAATAATTGCATTAGGAAAAATTGGTGAAATTAGAGCAATTGAACCTTTAGTCGAATTGCTAGAAAATGAAGATGTTTATTGGCTTCTCAAAAAGGTTTCAGTCGATGCGATTTATAACATATATAATAAATTCTGGTTTATTCAAAACAAATTAGATCCTGAGATGAAACGTATTTTAATTCAAAATAGAGCGAAGATCATTGATATTTTAAAAATACATTTGGATGAATGTCATAAGGTTAAGGTTGCTATTATAAAATTTTTGGAAAAGTTTGGTGATAAAGCAGCCAATTTCCGAAAATATGTTTAGAAGTACCTTTTGAAAATAATTTGATAATTAGATTCTTCATCATTTTATTTTTCATTTAGCTGGATTTCTTCTCTATAAATCTATACTTAATAACTCAAATAAAAAATGAGAGAAATATTTTATACTTTTATTTATGCAAAAGACAATAATATTATCATATACCAATATTTAATGGGATATTTTATTAAAAAATAGGTGATAAAAAGATATGTATACTTTTTCGTATATATTAAGAAGAGCAGCAAATTTATTTTACAATAATGGAGTAACAGATGGAAAAACTTTTCAGACATATCCAGAAACATTACAAAACGTTAAAAAGTTAGCTGGAGGTTTGTCTGATATGGGGATTAAGGAGGGAAGTGTTGTTGCTGTGGCTGATTGGAATACTATTAAATTTTATGAGTTATTGTTTGCAATTACAGGAATTGGAGCAAATTTATATCCCGTAAATATACAATTGCCTCCAAAACAAATTAAATATACTCTTGAGAAATCAGAAACAGATTATTTATTTTATTCAGAAGATTTTACTAAATTAGCACAATTATTTGATAACTCATTTTTTATTAACGATTTGAAGTATTCAGATCCAAAGAGTATAAAAGCTAGAGAAGATAGAGATGCAATTACATTATTTACATCTGGAACTACCGGGTTACCCAAAGCTGTTAGATACTCTCATGGAAAAATGATCCAAGGAGCATTAAGTATTGCTCATCAATTGGCAGAATTTGACACTAAGGCTTCTCTCGATAGTTCAGATATAATAGCTCCTCAGATTCCCATCTATCATCTGTTAGCATGGGGTACTGTATTTATAGCCCCGTATCTTGGAGCAAGATTAATGATGGGAGGACGGTTTATACCAGACAAAACAGCTAAATTAGTTGAAGAGGGAAAAATTACCTGGTTAAATTGTGTACCAACAATGATGAATATGTTATTGGAAACAGGAATGAATCTAAAGGGACTAAAAGCTTTAATTGGTGGAAGTACGATTCAAAGTGGACTTGTAAACCGAATAGAAAAGAATGGAGTGAAATTCAGTTCAATTTATGGAGGAACTGATATGCTCGCAGCCTCAGTCTCAATAAATACAGCATATGCAAAAGAAAAAGGTATTCAATATGCCCGTAAAGTAAGTCATCCCGTACCCTTTGCTGAGTTTAAATTAAAAAAGTTAGGGACAGAGGGTCAGGAGAATATGGGAGAGATCTATTTCAGAGCACCTTGGGTTCCAGAAGGATATTATAAAGATGAAGAAAAATCTGTAAAGTCATATAAAGAAGGATGGTTTAAAACGGGAGACATAGGAATAAAAATGAAAGATGGAGGAATAAGCATTCTTGATAGGGTTACTGATGCAATTAAAAGTGGAGGTGAGTGGATTCCAAGTAGTATTCTCGAATCTTTCATTTCTGAAATTATTTGGGTTCAAACTGCTGTTGTTTTAGGTAAACCCGATGAAAAATGGGGAGAAAGACCAGTTGCTGTTATAGTGAAAAAAGGGGATGATGGAAATGAGGAATCTTTACGTAGTGAACTACAAAAGAGAGCTGAAGAAGGTGACTTAAAAGAATGGTGGATTCCAAAAGATATACGTTTCTTAGATAAAGTACCTTTAACAAGTACTGGTAAAGTTAATAAATCTGAACTTAGAAAAGAATTGAACATTGGATAAAGAGAAATTTTTGTTCAAATACACCTAATTATTGTGTGAGAAAAATTATTTATTAATACCATTTTTTTCCTAATGTTTATACCATAATTTCGTTTATTAAAGTTATAAATTTAAAGGTACTTCTCATGTTTAATAAGTTAGGATAACTTTCCTATATAAATTGCACTGAATAATAAATTATAACAACGCAATTTAAGAGAAGATTACGCTTCTCATTGATACCGAGCCATAAACTATTTTCTCGCAACTAAAGGATAATAAATCTTTTTTATCACTTGCTGCTAAGATGTATAACAAGGGTAGATAGTGTTCATTTGTAGGAATAGATAATTGGGCAATCTTTCCAAAGTTCTGGTAATTTATAACGGAAGAGTAATCCTTTTGCTCAATTAATTCTTTGATTAATTCATCATATTTCATTGCCCATTCAAACGGCATGGGCATGTATGGATTCATCATTCCTAAATTGTGGACGATGTTACCACTCCCAAGCATCAATATGCCTTGATTTCTTAACTTTTTTAGTTCTTTCCCAAGTTCATAATGTTCATTTGGATTTTTAGCATAGTCTAAACTCAGCTGAATGACCGGAATTTGCGCTTTAGGATACATCCTTCTAAGTACGATCCATGTACCATGATCTAACCCCCAATTATTATCAAGTGTAATTTGAAATTCACTTACCTGATCTAT
The DNA here is from genome assembly GCA_037386725.1 of Promethearchaeota archaeon. Taxonomy (GTDB): domain Archaea; phylum Asgardarchaeota; class Lokiarchaeia; order Sigyniarchaeales; family SOKP01; genus JARRLT01. Next base: position 1,855 of record JARRLT010000004.1, on the reverse strand, counting down.
TACCTTTTCAGCAATTTCTGGTGCCCCAAGAGCAGGATATTCAATGTTATATAATTCTTGTGGAAAGCCATAGAAATCATGAATTGTTTTTAATTTATCATTAGCTGTTAATCTTGTCCCTTTTGTTACCCAATGTGCAGAGATGCTTAATATTAATTTAGGTTTAGGGATCTCTAATGCTATGGTATGCCAAGCACGAGCAAATTCATTATCTTCTATTCCATTCATTGGGGATCCATGCCCAATGAATATTATTGGCATCAAGTCTAACATCTATATAACATAATTAGATTAATAGCAATAAGATTTTTTGTTATAAAATATGAGTAGGTCAAGGTAAATCCTTATCTAAAAAAAGATTTTAATCTTTCATCCCACAAAATAATAATTCTTTCCATTATATTCTTCCATATCAATCAAAAAATTAAATACTAATCTATTGAGTAAGCCTTGGGTATATTTTCGAAAATAATCTAACTGTTCAGTGCTCTGGAATTTCCCTTCTATTCTTTTGGATAAACTTTCTAGGGTAAAGGCTTTACCAAAATTAGTCTTTAAAAAGTTAATAACGATTTCATCAATATTCAAGATATTTCATTCCATATTTTTTTAAATTGGTTTAACAATAATATATCAAATATACCAATAGAAAAAAAAAAGTTAGATTGGAATTCGACCCCAAGAACTTTCTATGGGATTTCCTATTCCAAAATAGCCCCTTCTAACTCCTGATGATACAAAGAACGCTTCAGTGCAAACATAAGTAGGATCAGCTGAATTTGGAAATCGACATATCGATGAATCTGTTGCATCATTATAGCTTAAAATAGTCATTAGATCTTTTTCTCTCACTATATGTTTGGACTCTTGCTTTACTTTAAGAAGTTGTTCTGCTTTCATTTGACGAGAAACAGAATAAGTAGGATCAATTAAAAATAATTTTAAATCTTCTGAAATAAATGTATTAGTTCTTACTGCGGTTCCTCCGAATTTAAGGTTCTGAACAATTAATGAATCTGGTAACGTTTCAGATGCTATCACATTTCCTTTAAAATCAGAAATTATATAATTCCAACTAGCACAATATGATGATGTCATTATTTCAAAGAACTTAGAAGCACTTTTACTGTTTTCAAATGCAATTCTTGCCTTGATTGCTGTAGGGGTTCGAAAATTAGCTATTTTCCATATCTGAACTAATGTTAAAGTACTACTCACTCTTTTATTCTTTCCAATTGCTAAAGTTGAAGCCCCCATTCTCAATGAAAATACTGCCTGTTTTCCCATAACCGTGTGCTTTACGTAAGCTAATGTTGGTAAAAAAATTAGACCAAAATCCATATTTTGCCCGATTGTAACGTGCCATTTCGTATTCTTAATTACTAATGCAGTGCAAGCTCCTACATTATCTAACCCAATTTGAGTTGGGATTAAAATACCGTAATAGAGATCTAAGAAGACTATTTGGAGTAAAATATCCAAGTAAGAAAGCGTTGTAGCATCAGCCATACCTTGCATTTCTTCTTTATACTCCTTTGGAATGAATAAGTCATAAATTTGGGCATAATTTACGATATCTTGCAGATTTAAACCATAAGAACTAATCAAAGATTTTATAATTGCATCCATGGTTAAAATTTGATTCATTAAACCTTCTCCAGTCAAGTATCCTAAACTATAATAATCCCGCGTATTAACAAGCAAATAAGGTTGACCATTAGAACTTTTCCATCGAGCAAAACCTTGAATTGAGGAAGAATTTATTGGTATATCACGATTTGATTTATAAACTTCACAAGCTGATACAGAACTTATACCCATCGTCAAAGTGACAATTAGAAGGGTTGATAAACCT
>JARRLT010000003.1:0-32153 GCA_037386725.1 Promethearchaeota archaeon | reverse complement strand
AATATAACCTAAACCTATCAATGAGCCGAGAGATAATCGAATTTTGAAACCATCCTTAAATTTATGATTTATTATAGAAGGCTTTTTAATTTAAATTGTCACTACTAAATGTGATTATATTAAATTAAACGATATAATTCAAATAAATAAGAAAGATTGGAATCATGAAAAAATTTAACAACAAGGATGATGTTTCTATAGTTTTTTGTGGTGCTGCTGGGCAAGGAATTAAAACATTAGAGGAGTTAGTCGCCAAAATCCTAAAGAAGTCGGGTTTTTTTGTATTTGCTACTCGAGAATATATGTCGAGAGTAAGAGGAGGGGTAAATTCAACATCCATTAGAATTTCTTCAAGAAATGTAAGAGCATTTAGTGAAAATATCGACTATTTATTTCCCTTGAATGACAAAGCCATTGCACATCTAAAAAAATGGTTAACTTCACAAAGTACTATAATTGGTGAAAAAAATTACATAGAAATCTACCCTGATATTCCTGGAACAAAAATAGAAATTCCTTTTTTGGAACTTTCTAAAGAAATGGGTGGAAAGGTTTATGCAAACATTATCGCTTTGGGATTAATTTGTAATATTTTCAAAGTAGATAAAACTGTCGCACACAAATTGCTTAACGAAACTTTTGAAAGAAAGGGAACAACGATAATGAAAAATAATATACAATCAGTAGACAAAGGATTTGAAATCGCTGAACAACTTGTTAATGAAGGAAAAATGAATGAAAAGAATTCCATAAAACCAAATAATAAAGTTAGCAATGATTATATAATTGATGGCACACAAGCAGTGGGATTAGGTGCTATTGCTGGAGGGGTAAACTACGTTACATTTTATCCAATGGCCCCAAGTACTGGTGTGGGTACTTTTTTAGCCCAACATGGTCGTGAATTTTCAATTGTAGTGGATCAATCTGAAGATGAAATTAGCGTTATAAATAAAGCGTTAGGTGCATCATATGCGGGAGCTCGAGCATTTGTATCTACCTCTGGTGGAGGATTTTCTTTAATGAGTGAAGGTGTAAGTTTAGCAGGGATGAGTGAATTACCTATTGTGATTCTTGTCGGGCAACGTCCAGGTCCTGCTACTGGAATGCCTACAAGAACAGCGCAGGAAGATTTAAATTTAGTTCTTAATGCTGGAGCAGGATTCTTTCCTAGGATAATTCTTGCTCCAAGTACCATTGAAGAAGCATTCATTTTAACTCAAAATGCATTTAATTTGACCCAAGAATTACAAGTACCCGTCTTTATTTTAACTGATCAATATCTCATAGATTCATTTTATAATATAAGATCGCTTGATTATGAAAAACTTGAAAGGAATAATTATATCAATGAAACTCATGAGAATTATAAGCGCTATAAGTTTACTGAAAATGGTATATCGCCAAAATATTCCCTCCTAAGTTTATAGGACCAGATAATTACAAATTTTTAATTATTGGATGGGGGAGTAATTATTATCTTATTAAAGAGGCATTAAAATCTTTAAATCGAACCGATATAGGTTTTCTTCATTTCAAACAAGTTTATCCACTTCCTGATAGCATCACGGATTACATCTTAAAAGCAGAAAAAACAATTGTTATTGAGAATAATCCAACAGGACAATTTGCAAAATTAATCGAATTAGAAACACATCATAAGATTGATCATTTAATTCTAAAATATTCTGGCTATACTTTTTCGGTAGAAGAATTAATTAGAAAAATCAAAAAAACAATTGAGGTAACTTAAAATGACGAATAATAAGAAAAATAATTCAATCTGGGATTTAGACATCGAAATTCATTGGTGTCCGGGTTGTGGTAATTATGGTGCTTTGAGAATAATGAAAGAAACCTTATTAGAATTGAATTTGAGTCCCCAAAAAGTAGTATTGGTCTCTGGGATAGGACAAGCAGGTAAATTTCCGCACTTTATGAATGCTCAGAGTTTTAATGGTTTACACGGAAGATATTTATCCAATGCTTTAGCCATTAAAACAACTAATCCAGAGTTGACAGTGATTTCAATGAGTGGGGATGGATGTACATATAGCGAAGGAGGTAATCACTTTATGCACACAATTCGATATAATCCCGATATTGTTGATATTGTACATAATAACCAAGTGTATGGACTAACAAAAGGGCAAGCGTCACCTACAAGTCAGCTTGGTTTCATAACACCCGTTCAAGTAAATGGGGTAATACATGAACCTTTTAATGCTCCAGCCGTAGCAATATCTTTAAAGGCCTCTTTCGTGGCTCGGGCATTTACGGGGGATATCGAACAAACTAAAGAAATATTAAAAAAAGCAATAAATCATAAGGGTTATGCTTTAATAGATCTTTTATGTCCATGCGTTACATTTAATCATGTGAATACATTCCAATGGTATAAAGATAACAGTTATTATGTAGATGATGATTATGATCCATATGATCAGATGAAGGCAATGAATTTAGCACTCCAAACTGAGAAATTACCTTTAGGTGTCTTATATCTTAATCCTAATAGACCAACTTATGAAGATAGTATAGGCATTTATGATAAAGATAAAAGACCTCTGTATCAACGAGATCTTGATATGAATAAATTTAAAAATCTAATCCAATCATTCAGATAATTAATAAAAATTAGTAAAAATATTTTAAAAGATTAAAAATGAAAAGGTATTCATATGAGAATTGAAGAATTTGATGTAGTGATAGTGGGAGCTGGTTTAAGCGGTCTTAGAGCGGGTTTAGAATTATCAACTAAATATAATACAGCAATAATAAGCAAAGTGTATCCTGTAAGAAGTCATTCCATAAATGCACAAGGTGGGATTAATGCTGCCTTAGGAAATTTAGAAGAAGGAAAAAAGGATACTCCAAAAAGCCATGCTTATGATACTGTTAAGGGTGCTGACTTTCTTGCAGATCAAAATGTAGCTATGCTTATGTGTGAAGAAGCTCCAAAAACAGTATTAGAATTTGAAAGTATGGGAACTCCTTTTTCAAGATTAGAAAATGGAACATTAAATCAGCGACCTTTTGGAGGTGCGGGTTATCCCCGAACTTGTTTTGCTGGAGATCGAACTGGACACGCACTTTTACATACATTATTCCAACAATGTGTTCGATTTAATGTAGAATTTTTTAATGAATATTTTTTAATTGATTTGATTAAGGTTGAAAATAGTATTACAGGACTGATATCGTTAGATATAGCAACAGGTGAATTAGTAATTTTTCGTGCTTCATACGTTATCTTAGCTACAGGAGGATTTGGGAGAATATATAAACGATCTACAAATTCGGTAATTAATACAGGAGATGGAGTTGGAGCAGCTTTTCGTGTTGGAGTACCTATGCAAGATTGTGAGTTTGTTCAGTTCCATCCTACAACTTTATATGGTTCTAACATCTTAATCACAGAAGGTGCTCGAGGTGAAGGGGGATTATTATTTAATAATAAACATGAAAGATTTATGAAAAAGTATGCTCCTGATGCAATGGAGTTAGGTCCTCGAGATATTGTAGCTAGAGCCATAGAAACTGAAGCCTTAGAAGGAAATGCTTTTGATAATGAATACGTTAATTTAGATTTAACTCACTTGGGAGCAGACGTGATAAATAAAAAGCTACCTGGAATTCGTGAAATTAGTATGCATTTTGCTGGTATAGATCCTATTGAAGAACCTATACCAATCCAACCCGGTCAACATTATAGTATGGGAGGAATTGCAACAAAATATAAAGGAGATGTAGGAGAGACGGATATAAATGGTTTATGGGTTCTGGGAGAATGTTCTTGCCTTTCTGTTCATGGTGCTAATAGGTTAGGAGGTAATTCATTATTAGAAACGTCAGTATTTGGAAGGTTAATTGGGAAAAAGTTAATAGAAAGAGGATTAGCCAAAAAAGTATCATCAGAAATGCGTAAAAAGGCTGAGGATGAAATTCTCCAAAATATTGAGAATTTATTATCTAATTGGGAAGAGAATAATGGGAAAAAACCGGTAGAGTTAAGAGACGAAATGGGAAAAATAATGAACAACAATGTGGGAGTCTTTAGAATTGAAAAAGATATGAAAAAAGCTTTAGATATTTTAAGGAGATTACAAAAAGAATTCAAACAAGTACACATTACCACATTGGATAGAAAATTTAATTATGGATTAATTCGTGGTCTTGAATTAAGAAATATGCTAGATATCGCTGAAGTAACAGCATATTCTGCCTTATGGAGGAAAGAAAGTCGAGGAGCTCACTATCGACGAGATTATGAGGATCGTGATGATGAAAATTATCTTGTACATTCTGTTGTTACAAGAGGTGCAGATGGAAATTTAATATTAAAAACAAAACCAGTAATATTAGGTATTTTTGAAGTTAAGGAGCGTGAATATTAAATGGGAAAAAAACAAAAATTTTTGATTTACAGAAATCCTGGAAACGGAAATGTAACGTATAAAAGATATGAGGTGCCTGTGGAAAAAGGAATGGATATTTTAGATGCTTTATTTTACATCCAAGATCATCTTGATTCAACTTTGGCATTTAGATATGCATGTAGAGGAGCGGTTTGCGGTTCTTGTGGAATGACAATTAATAAAGTGCCTTTATTAGCATGTAAGACTCAGATTTCATCTGTAAATGAACTGAAAAAACCAATCGACAAATTTATAAAAAGTAAAAATATCAACTTTGTATATGGTGATGTTCCATCATGGGATGAAGAGAATGAAATTCTAATAGAACCCGCACCAAACATGAGAGTCATAAAAGATTTAGTTGTTGATTTAGAGAAATTTTGGGAACATTTTCGAAAAATTCAACCATATTTTACAAGGGAATGGAATTATGAACAGCCAGAATCCAAACAAACTCCTGAAGAAATGGAAAGAATTGAGAGATATGTATACTGTATATTGTGTGGGCTTTGTTGGGCTTGTCCAGTAAATAATAAAAATCCAAACTATTTAGGACCTGCCCAATTAGCTAAAGCAAGTAGATTTATTTATGATTCAAGAATTGGCAAGGAACAACAACAATCAATTATTTCTCGTGTAATGCAACAAGATGGAGTACCTTCATGTGAACGGTATTTTATTTGTAATCAAGTTTGTCCTAAAAATGTTATGCCTGGTACTGCAATAAACGTAGAACTAAGAAAAGATTGGGGTAAAGATGAATAAAAAATATAGAATAGAGAATGATGTGTTAGGGGAAGTTAAAGTACCTTTAGAAGCTTATTGGGGAGTGAATACTCAAAGAGCAATTAATAATTTTCAAATTAGTAATAAGAGATTTAATAAAAATTTTTTAGACTCTCTTGCTTTAGTTAAAAAAGCAGCTCTCCTAACTAATAATGAATTAGGAATAATAACAGACCAGAAATCTAAATCTATTTTGCAGGCTATTGAGGAAATTATTTCTCAAAAGAAATTTTACGATCAATTTCCAATTGATGTTTTTCAGACTGGCTCAGGAACCCAAATTAATATGAATATGAATGAAGTGTTAGCTAATAGAGCAAATGAATTACTTGGACATAAAAAGGGTAAAAAATCACCAATACATCCTAATGACGATGTAAATATGTCTCAATCCTCAAATGATGTAATACCAACAACAATGCAACTTTCGGCTCTAAACATAATGAAAGATAAATTGTTTCCTACTTTAGATAATTTAATTGAAGCATTGGACAAAAAAATAGAAGAATTTACAGATATTGTTAAGGTTGGCCGTACTCACCTACAAGATGCTGTCCCTATTCCTTTATCTTTAGAATTTCAAGTATATAAAAGACAAATTGAGATTAGTAAAGACCGATTCAAATCTGATTTCGATGAATTGTGTGCGATACCATTAGGAGGAACAGTTTTAGGAACAGGAATAAATACACCAAATAATTTTACAGATTTAGCTATACATAAATTATCACAGATTACTGGAATCTCGCTAAGACCTAAAAAAGTTTTGGCAGAAGGAATCGCATCACACAATACCATTGTTAAAGTCGGTAGCACCGTTAATCTTTTAGCATTATCGCTTATAAAAATGGCCAATGATATAAGATGGATGGGAAGTGGACCAAGATCAGGTCTTTCCGAAATAATTCTACCTGAAAATGAGCCTGGTTCTTCAATTATGCCTGGAAAAATAAACCCAACTCAATCAGAAATGCTAATTCAAACATGTTTACATATTATGGGTCTTAATACCTCAATTTTTAATTCAGAACTAATGGGGAGTGTTTTAGACTTAAATGTGTGTAAACCTATAATGATATATAATTTGTTGGAATCGATTGAACTGGTTTGTAACGGCATACAATCTTTTATTGGTAAATGCTTGAATGAGTTGAAAGTTAATGAACCCAAAATTGAACAAGATTTAAATAATTTGTTAATGATAGTGACTAATCTTAACCCTTATATAGGATACGATAAAGCTTCAGAAATAGCTCAGAAAGCTTATAAAGAAGGAAAAAGCATTAAGCAAGTTATTGAAGAGATGGGTTTAGAATTTGAAGAAGATTTAGACGATATACTTGATCCTAAAAAAATGGTATAAAATTAGAGGAGATAAATTTTGACAACTACCAATAACCAGAATTCCGGGAATTTATTGAGGAACCTTACCACCTGGCTTTTCTGTGGTTTATTTTAACTCTTTCTAAATCCTTTTTTGGTAATTTCTTTAATTGTTCCACAAAGGGCTGTAAAAAATTAAATTCTAAATATTGGTCTATAAAGCATTACTTAAGCTAGATTGTCTTTCCATAAACCTAAACTTTTTTGGAAAGGAACTTTCTATGCCTATAATGGGTGCTAGTACTGCTGGTGTTCACAGTTTTGGGGGAGAGGATGTCATTTCCGAAAAAGAATTCTGTCGTTCTATTGTTAAGGGATGTAAAAATGCGGGGACTCTTGGCTGGAGAGGGGATTCTATTAATTATTCTCTAGAAAATTCTTATGGGATTGATGCTATCTCTGAAGTAGGAGGCTTAGGAGTTAAAATTGTAAAACCTAGAGATCAAGAAACAATTATTCACTTTTTCAAGAAGGCTGAGAAGGCTCAATGTGTTGCTGTTGGAGTTGATATTGATGGATGTGGTTCTTATTCCATGGCAAAACATAATAAACCAGTTTATAGAAAAACTCCTGAAGATATTAAAGAATTAGTGCAATCAACATCCCTACCTGTAATAATCAAAGGAATAATGTGCTTGGAAGATGCGATAGCTGCCAAAGAAGCAGGAGCTTCGGCGATTGTGGTTTCAAACCATGGTGGAAGAGTATTAGATCACACACCAGGAACGGCAGAAGTTATTCCCAAAATAGTTGATGAATTGCAAGGAAAAATCCTAATTTTAGCCGATGGAGCTGTACGAACTGGATATGATGCCTTGAAAATGCTTGCACTCGGAGCTAAGGCAGTTTTAATCGGAAGAGACCTTATTAGAGCTGCTGTTGGAGGAGCAAGTGAAGGGGTTAAAATCCATATGAATTATCTGAAACAAACTCTCGCAAAAGCAATGAAAATGACCAATTGCAAATCGTTAGACAGGATTAGTTCAAAAATTTTACTCTAATTTTATATAATGAAGTTTTGTACATTTAAGAAGCCTTTATAATTTTAAACTTAAGCCTTAAAATAATTTAATCAAACTCAAATCCCAGAATCGAAAAATGTGTGTATAGAAGTCTTATGAAAAGAATTTTAAAATAAAAATAAAGAAATATTTAAGATTGCAATTTTTTGATATAAGGTAATCGACCACCCATTTTAAGGACTTCGAGTTCTGATTTGCCCATTGAATGAGTTAAAGGTATTTCTATATTCTTGGTTTTATCAGTTAGATTTACGCTTCCACTATCTAATGTAGACAAATCAACTTCAAGATTATCACCTTGGTCAATTTTTCTAAAATCATCTTTGTTCTTAAAAGTTAAAGGAACAATTCCAAAATTTACTAAATTGGCTAAATGAATTCGCGCAAACGACTTTACGATTACTGCTTTTACTCCTAAATATTTTGGAGCGATAGCAGCATGTTCTCTACTAGAACCTTGACCATAATTTTCTCCGCCGATGATAAAACCACCATTTTTTTCTTTAGCACGCTTTGGAAAGTCGGGATCTACTACCTTAAATACGTGTTCACTAATTCCTGGAATGTTACTTCTTAAAGGTAAGATTTTAGCCCCTGCAGGCATAATATGATCCGTAGTAATATCATCTTCTACTTTTAATAAAACTTCTCCTTCAAGTTTATCTGGGATTGGGGTAAATTCAGGTAATGGTTTTATGTTTGGACCTCGAATTATCTCAATATCCTCAGATTCAGCAACTGGTTCAATTATCATGCTATCGTCAATAATAAATTTATCTGGCATATCAATTTTTGGATATTCTCCAAGATCTCGTGGATCAGTAATTTTTCCTGTTAATGCGGAAGCAGCGGCTGTCTCTGGACTAACTAAATATACTTCTGCGCTTTTTGTACCACATCTTCCAAGAAAGTTTCTATTGAAAGTACGTAATGAAATTGCATCTGTACCAGGAGCTTGTCCCATTCCAATACAAGGTCCACATGTATTTTCTAATAATCTTGCCCCAGCTTCAATTAAATAGGACATTTCTCTAGATTTAATCATGTGTTCAACAACTTGACGTGAACCAGGTGAGATGGTTAAATCAAGATCCTTATTGATTGCCTTTCCCTTTAATAAATTAGCTGCAATTTTAAGATCTCGTAAGGAAGAATTTGTACAACTTCCAATACATACTTGATCTACTTTTTTCCCAGCGACTTCTTTTACAGTTTTTACATTACCAGGACTGTGTGGAAGAGCGATTAAAGGTTCTACTTCACTTAGATTAATTTCGATCGTTTCATCGTATTTAGCATCTTCATCTGGCTCTAAAGCAATCCATTGGTCTTCCCTATCTTGAGATTTTAGGAAGTCTTTTGTTATTTCATCAGAGGGAAAGATTGAAGAAGTTGCACCAGTTTCTGTACCCATGTTGGTAATAGTTCCTCTTTCTGGAACTGATAATGTCTTAATTCCAGGACCAGTATATTCTAATATTTTGTTAACCGCACCTTTTACTCCTATTCTTCTCAAAACTTCTAAAATTATATCTTTTGCTGAAACAAAATTTTGAAGTTCTCCAGTTAAGTGTACATTAACAACCTTAGGCATTTTTAAGGAGAAAGGTTCTCCTGCCATAGCGGCTGCAACATCTAGACCACCTGCACCAATTGCAATCATGCCGACACCACCACCAGTAGGTGTGTGACTATCACTACCTAAAAGAGTTTTTCCAGGGACATCAAAGCGTTCTAATTGTAGTTGATGGCAAATTCCATTTCCAGGACGAGAGAAATAAATTCCATATTTTTTTGCAATACTTTGAAGATAAATATGGTCATCTTTATTTCGAAAATCAGTTTGAAGTGTATTGTGGTCTGCGTAACTCACGGATAAATCTGTTTTAACACGTGGAACGCCCATACTTTCAAACTGTAGATAAGCCATTGTTCCGGTTGCATCTTGAGTAAGAGTTTGATCGATTTTGATACTTATATCGGTACCTTTCTCTAAACTACCTTCAACAAGATGTTCTTTTATTATTTTCTCGGTTAGAGTTAAACCCATTTTTGTTTAACCTTTTTGTTGCAGTTAAATTAGTTATATAGGTTATATTTTTTTATAATCTTTATATTTTTAATATATTGCAATATGTGTTTATACATTATATTTATATAAACTTTATCCATAAAATTTATCGAAATAACCCATTTTTCAAGGAAAATTAGTTTGCATCCCACAAATAACCCAAATATATTTCCCATTATTGTCCTATAAATGAATTTTTTAACTTTAAAGAGTTTAAAGTTAAGAAAAAAGAATTTTACTACTTTTAGGAGTAAATTATAAATTTTGAGAAATGTAATATCTAAAATATTGAAATTTAGAAGAATTCTAATTATTTTTCAAAATATTTTTATTAACCTTTCTAGATATCTTTAATTCAAGAAAATTAACTTTATTAAATCTTAAATTCTTAAATTCAATAATAAATTAGATTAGATGAGGCAAGGAAATAATATTTATTATAAATAAGAATATGGAGATATCTATAAATGGTACAAAATAAAGACCTAGAAAAACTCTCAAAAGAAGAATTAATCAATTATATTGAAGATCTTTCTAAAAATTGGTTAGCAATAGATGGAACATGGTTTCAAGCTGTAGAAAAGGATTATGGCATTGAAAAGGCAATTGAACTTGATACGACACAATGGAAACGCTTTACAGTTATCGAAGCAAAAAGAATTATGAAACGGTTCAATATTCCAGAAAATGGGGGAATAAAATCTCTCGTAAAAGCTTTAAAATTTAGAATATATGCCAACATTAATGAACAAGAAATTATTGAAATTTCTGAGAATAGGTGTATTTTTCGTATGAATAATTGTCGAGTTCAATACGCTCGTAAAAGAAAAGGTTTACCTGACTTTCCATGTAAAAGAGTAGGAGTAGTTGAGTATGGATTATTCGCAAAAACTATTGATCCTCGAATAAAAACGAATTGTATATGTTGCCCTCCTGATAAACATCCTGAAGAGTATTATTGTTCTTGGGAATTTATACTTTCTAAATAATATTATAAGATAATTCTTGTTTTTTAAATTATTTTTAACCTCCTTTTAAACGAAAAAATAAATTCATGAACAAAATGAATGTTTATTTTAAATTCCAATCATTTTACCTAATTTGAAATACCTTATGTTTAATCATTAAAATTTTGTTCGTGATCACTCATACATATGAGAATGATTTTAATAATCCTTATAAATAACACAAGTATATATCTATATTGAATCATTTTTATTAAAATAACCATTCAATAATTCAAATACCTTATGTGAAAAGTTTGAACAAAAGAATGAAACTCACTTTGAATAAATTTCATTATAAAGTGTTCTTAGAAGAAATTCCTTACCCATGCTATGTTTGGAAAGAAAAAAATGATGAAATAGTTTTAGTTGATTATAATGAAATTGCTAATAATATGTTTGAAATTAATGAAAAAGATCATACTAAAATTAACGCATCAGATTTCTATAAAGAGAATCCCCAAAAGTTAAAAAGTCTCCATGAGTGTTTATTAATAGGATCGAATTTTACAAGGAATTTTGATGGCATAAATGTGAAATATATCTTTATTCAACCAGATATAGTAGTTATTATAGAAAAGGGTAATTCAAGTAAGGCACAATTTGAAACCGACTTTTTAGAGGAAATAAAAAACCCTATTTCAAAAGAAAAAGAATATATTGAAAAATTGCACAATATTGAAAAATCTCAAAAAATATATTATGCTGTTTTTAGAAATTGTCCAGATTTAATATTTATAAATGATAAATATGGTAAAATACTTGATGCTAATCCCAAAGCGGTAGATTTTCTTGGAGTGGAATTGAAAAAGTTAAAAGGTATGAATTTAAAAGATTTTTTTAATCGAGAAAATATCGACGAAATCCCTGATTCTCAGGAGCTAATTCAAAAAAGAATTGTATCTGGATTCGAGACAAGAGGAAAAGATTTTGAAGGAAATGATTTTGTTTATGAAGTTAATGCGGCACTTTTATCTCCAAAAGAAGAAAAAGAAAATCTAGTGGTCTTAAATATTGCTAGAGATATTACAAAAAGAAAGAAGATTGAACAAGAACTGCAAGAAAGTAATGAAAAATTCCAGACAATTGCTGAACAATCTCTTTTAACAATTTTTATCATCCAAGATAATCAAATAAAATATCGAAATCCTAATTTTGGCAAAATAACTGGATATTCCGAAGAGGCAGAAGATTTAACTTTTAAAGATATTGTTCAAATGGCTCATCCAGATGATCGAGAATTTATTTTACAACAACTTAGAAAAAAGCAAAATGGGGAAGAAGATGCAATAAAACATTATCATTTCAGATGCTATGATAAGGATGGGAAATTACGATGGTTAGAAATATTTTCTAAAACAATTCAATATAAAGGTAAACCTGCTGATTTTATTACCTTATTAGATATCACTGATAGAAAAAAATTTGAAAAAAAGATAAAAAGATCAAAAAAGAAATATCAGGACGCCTATGATAAGATTAATTTTTATAAAAATCTATTTGCTCATGACATTAAAAATATTATACATAGTATTCAATCCTCATCCGAATTAATAGATTATTATAAGGAAAATACTGAAATCGAAAAAATGGAAGAAATGAATATAATCATTAAAAAACAAATTTTAAGGGCTAAAGCATTGGTAAATAATATTGTACGCTTGTCTCAAATTGAAGAAACCCAACCTTCTTTGAAACCAATCAATTTATTAGATTGTTTGAAAGAGGCGATTGAATTAATAAAGAAAGGATATTATAATAATAAGATTGATTTCCAAATAGACTCTTTTTCAGAAGAAATCATAGTCGCTGCTAATGAACTTCTTCTTGATGTTTTTGAAAATTTATTGATAAATAGTATTAAACACAATAAGAGTGAAAATATTAAGATTTGGATAAATATTAATCAAATAGAAAAAGAAAAGAACAAGTATTTGGAAATTCAATTTAGTGATAATGGAGTGGGCATACCAGATAAAGACAAACAATCCATATTTCAGAAACCCAAAAATAATTACAATAGGAAAGGTTTGGGTTTAGGATTAAAAATTGTTAAAGAAGTTATAGATAGTTATAAGGGGGAAGTTCTGATAGAAAATAGGATCGAAGGTAATTATTCTAAAGGAACAAAGTTTATTCTCAAAATGCCATTAAATGATCATTAATTTGGCGAAGAATTTAGAAAAACATTGAATTAGCAATTATATCAGTATTCTCTATAAATTAATCCATAACTTTGACCTTCACATAATCTTTTTGGGCCTCCATGGATTTTAACCCCTTCACTTTCTCCTCCAACAGCTAAATTAATGCATATTTTTAACAAGATTTATAGAAAGTATCCGCCTATAACAAAAACCTATTTATATGACTTAATTTCAATTTTAAATATTCATTCAAAAATTATTTTTTAAATGATTAAAAAATGTTTGATAGTTCAAATTGTAACAATTGTCAAAATGTAGATTGTTTAACACGGTGTCAATGGATCAATTTTGAAAATATTGACGAAGCTCGAGAAGAAATGAAAATAATGATAAATGAAAAAGAATCTCGGGTTCTTTCTGAATGTGTAACTTGTTTTGCCTGTGAAGAATATTGTCCATATGGCTCGCATCCTTTTGATTTGATAACAACTCTTCAAGAGAAGTATAATTCTTTAACTATTAATGAGGCATTACGTCAAAGAACGATTGAAATATACACACCCCATGAGGAATTTAAATTATGGGATGGAATTGATCCCAACAAATCTACCTTCAATAAGTGTGCTTTTATTAAAACAAACTCAAAAAATATGGAAGTTTGCAACTTAGTATACCATCATTTAGCAAGAGATTCGGTAACAAGAGAAAGAGCCTTAAGAGTTTTGGAAAATATCGAAAAACAGGGTCTTAAAGATATGATATGTTTCCATGATGAGTGTTATGGTTTATATGCATCTTATTGCCCCAGAAATGATATTGACCTTCCTGAGGGATTAAATCCTATACATTTATTTGAATACTTATACGATTATCTTTTAACTCACAAATCTCAAATTAAGAAGTTAAATCTCAAAGGGGCTTATCAGAGAAATTGTTCGAATCGTTTTATTTCAGAAACAGATCAATATGTGGATAAAATCTGTGAACTTGTTGGAATTGAAAGAGTTAAAAGAAAATATGATAGAGAAAATGCACTTTGTTGTGGAGGACCTTTCCCAATGCTGGGAAAGAAGAAACTATTACGAGAAACTCAAAAGAGAAATGTTCAAGATATGTTGGATAACAACGCTGAAATATGTTTTTATAACTGTCCTATGTGTATGGAAGTAATGGGTTCAAAAGTAGAGCAAAAAGGCCTTAAAAATTACCTTCTTTCCGATTTATGTCGGTTAGCTTTGGGAGAAGACATTGATTAAGAATTTTGTTTAAAATTTTAATTCTAATAAATAAAAATTCTACTAAAAAAAGAGATATAAGAAAAACCTAAACAAATAAAAATCATTAAAAATATTTTTTAAATTATTAGATAAAATCAAATTTTTAATGAATAATGAAAGAATAGGGTATGAATGAAAATGTCAAAAGAAAAAATTGAAGCCGAAATCGAATCTATTCGAAATGATGTTAGTAATAAAAGAGATGATATCACAAAAATAGAGGAAGAAATTACAAAAAAAGAAGCTTCAGCTGAAAGGGAGATTGAAGGCGAATTTGATGCTAAAATTGAGGATATAAGTTCCAAACTTAAAACAGAAACAGCAAATTATGAAGAAGCTGTTAAAAAGGCTGAAGAATGGAAAAATAAAGAGAAGGAATTAAAAGCTAAAGTTAAAACATTAAAAAAGGATCTTAAAAATTTAAATAAAGAGAAGTCAAAAGCACTGAATAACAAATTAAATGACATTGCTAAAGAAAAAAAGGATCGAATTAACCCTGTTGAAAAAGATATCAAATCTTTAGAAAGAGAACTTAAAAATAAAAATGATGAATTAGAATCTTTAGAAACTGCTTAAATTCTATTAATCTATTACAAAATATAAGATATGTGATAGATTTTTTCATAATCCTTTTTCTATCTTTTTAATTTTAAATGATTAACATTGTGATTTATAAGTATTAATTTTTTTAAATTTAAAACTTTAAAAAGATAATAAATGACATCCTTCAGTAACTCATCAAAGTTCTATAACGAATATCTTAGAGGAAAAATTACTAAAGAGGAATTCATCAACTATTTATTAATTGACTTTTCACAGGAAAAGGATGATATAAAGCGATTATCATTACTCAACCTAATGTCAAGGGAATTAATTAAAAATGCAAAAACCTACTCCTTTCTTGAGCATATTATAATTTCAGATGAAGATGCTAAATTAAGAGCTAGATCAATAGAAATTATAGTAAATAACTTTCTATTTCAATCAGAAAATCTCCTTAAATGGGTTTTGGAACATGATAATACACTAAGTGTCATTAGAACTATTTTAAGGTATAAGAAATTATATCCAGTTGATTTTTATAATTTGAAAAAAGCTCAAGAAAACTGGATGGGACGAATTAGTAACAAATTAGACATTTCTAAAAAAGAAATTCTCTTTTATCTTGATTCTGAAGTAAATATTGTAAACAATCGAAACCAAAAACTTGATGAAACAACATTTGAATTCTATAAAGAAATATCTTCAAACCAAAAACCATTTTTTTGGATATTGAAAGTAAATAATCATATAATTGAATTACATTATCATTTTTATGCTTGGAAATTTCTTAGAAACAACTTACGACTAATAACTCAATTAAGGTCGCTGAAAAACTATATACTTTTTGTAAACACATTTTGGAAAATGCGGCATTTAAAAGAAAAGCAATATGGAAAAATCCCTAAATCAATAGGTATTCTAAAACAGTTGAAAGTTTTAGATCTTAGTTTTAATAATCTCAATAGAGTTCCTTCATTTTTGGTAAATTTAAAGAAATTAGAATTTTTAGATTTGAGCAATAATAACATTAAAATTATTCCAGAATTTCTCAAAAAAATTCCTAATTTGAAAAAAATTAGATTTGATAATAATCCAGTTGATAAAGAATAGAACAACTGTTTAATTTGATTTAATTAGGTATTCCATTTTGAATAAATATTTATATATTTCCTAAAGTCAAACATTAATTACAAACAAACATAATAAAGATATATCCAAATTTAATAAAATCATAAAGGTGTTACAATGGGAGAAGAAAAAAAGGTAATTAATGGTGGAGATGTACTAATCAAAACATTTCTGAATGAGGGAATTAAATATTTGTTCGGAATTCCTGGAGGTCAATTTCTCACTATGTACGATGCTATTTATCGATGGGGTAAAGAGCAAGGCATTGAAACTGTGCTTTTTAGACATGAACAAGCTGCTGCTCACGCTGCTGATGCTTATACTCGAGTTACTAATAAACCAGGTATTTGTTTTGGTACAGTAGGACCAGGAGCAATGAATTTAGTTCCGGGAGTTGGGACGGCTTGGAGAGATAATATTCCGATAATAGCACTTGTACCGCAAGTAGGAAGTGAATTCGAGGATTCCTATACACTTCAAGGAAATTTGGATCAAATTACCATGTTTAAACCTATAACTAAATACCAAAAAACTGTTAGGAAAATTAAAGATATCCCTGATGCAGTTCAAAAAGTATTTCGAGAAATCAATGGAGGTTCGCCAAAACCAGTCTTATTAGAAATATTTGAAGATGCTTTAGTCGGAGAAATTGAAGAAAATGAACTGGAAATTTTACCCCCAGAAAAATATCGTCCAATGTCAAAACCAGCGATTGAAAGTGAAATGATTGATAAAGCTTTAGATCTATTAATAACTGCTAAAAAGCCATTAATCATTTCTGGTGGAGGTGTGTCACGTTCAGAGGGATGGAGTGAACTACAAGAATTAGTTGAATATCTTAAAATCCCTGTAATTACTTCTTTAATGGGTACAGGTACAATCTCAAAAAGGTCTGAATGTTTTATGGGTTCAAGTATAGGATGTAGTTCTGCTCTTCAAATAACAGGGGATTCTGATGTAATTTTAGCTTTAGGAACTAAATTTACATATTCTCTTGGTCATGGTCAGCCTCCATTTTTTAAGAATGATCAAACATTAATTCAGGTAGATATTGATCCAAATATAATAGGAAGATCTAAACCCGTTACGCTTGGAATTGTTGGAGATACCAGGCAATTTCTAAAACAGACTCTTGAAAAAGTAAAACAAATGGATAAGGTACAAAATAGGGAATGGCTTAATGAATGTAAAAATATTAGGGAAAATTATATAAAGAAAATGAATAAGAAAGCTTCCAAAGATAAAATTCCTATATTACCCGAGCGGTTAGTGGGAGATGTTTTTAAATTTATGGAAGAAGATGCTATTTTTATTGGTGATGGAGGAGACATTAGTTGTTATGTAGTAGAACAATTGAATATGCATAAAGAGAGGAAACCATTATCATATCTGCAACCCGTGGGGATGGGGATGCTAGGTGTTGCAGTTCCTTACTGTATTGGAGCTAAATTAGGCAAACCAGATAAACAGGTTATAGCAATAGCAGGTGATGGAAGCTTTATGATTAATATTCAAGATCTTGAAACCGCAGTACGCTTGAAATTAAATAATCTAATTATCGTTATAGCAAATAATAATGCATGGGGTATGATCAAATCAGGACAGAAACTTTTTATGGGTAAACGATATCTTGATGTGGATTTACCAGATTTTGATTATGCTAGATGTGCTGAGGGTTTTGGATGTTATGGAGAGGTTGTCACGGATCCAAATGAAATCATTCCAGCTCTTGAACGTGCTAAGAGTTCAGGAAAACCGGCAGTATTAGATGTGAAAATTAAGTTTGATACACCAGATTCTACAAAATTAATGGGGAGTATGGGTATCCTTTAAACAACATAATTTTTATTTTTCTTTTTTTATGTATTAAATTTAAGGTAGTTAATTTTTGCCAGTAAGACAATAATAGGTTAATTTTTGATCTTAAATTTCTCAGTTATGCCCAATAAGAATAAAAAAATAAGAAGGTAAATTATAATTTATAATTCAAATCCTAATTTTTCTAATGCCATCCGGGCTTTACTCATGTCATCGACTCCAAGAACAATCCTATTATTTTCTGCTAGATAAATTAGGTCTATATTAACACCATAATCACCTATCTTTCGAGCCATTTTCCCTCCTGAACCTGGTTCACCGGTAATATTTCCTATATTTATAACTAGTACTTCTCTCACAGCTCTTACCTCAAAGCCAGCATTCTCTAGAGCCCATCGCGCTGTTGTATCATCTTCTACCAATATATGTACAATTCCCTCATTTCTTAAAGGAAAACCACAGATTCCCTCCATATTTATACCCGATTGCCCTAATGATTCTCCCATATCCGCCAGAGTCCCGGGGCGGTTTTCTAAAACTACAGTTAAATCCTTCATTTTTGTATCCTTCCTAATTTAATTAAGTTAATCTCTATTAGATTTCGTTGCATTGTTTAATTATGTCTTTCCACTATTTAAATTTTCTTTTAAAGTTTTTTTAATGAATAAGGCTGATTTGAAAGAACTTTTTTTCAGAATTTTAATTGGAAAAGTTATGCTTCCATTTCTTAATTTTGAAGTTAATCATTTGTATTTTCTTGTAAAATAGAAGAAATCTAAAAATATTAAAGTATTTAAAACCAACAGTCTAAATTTGATATAATAATCATGTATCAAAATAAAATTGAGATAGAAGAAATATGAAAGGAGTTTTCTTTGAAGGAAAACATAAAATGGTTGTAAAGGACGATTTCCCTAAACCAAAAATAAAAGAAGATGAAGTACTTGTAAAAGTTAAATACTGTGGGATATGTGGTTCTGATGTAGAATCTTATATAACGGCAGGACTAGAAACCCCGGGTATTATCATTGGACATGAATTTTCTGGTGAAATTGTAGAAGTGGGTGAAAAAGTAAAAGGATGGAAGCTGGGAGATAAAGTAAGTGCGAATCCAGCGATACCATGCGGAAAATGTTATTGGTGTGAGCATAATTTAGAGAATATGTGTAAGTGGACTTCTAGCATAGGCACTAGTTTTAATGGTGCAATGGCGGAATATATAAATGTCAAAGCGGAGCGATTAATCAAGCTTCCTGATTCGGTATCTTTAAAAGAAGCTGCTGCTTTAGAACCTTTAGCAGTTGCCTTATATGCAGTTCAAGCATCTGGTTTTAAAGTCGGGAAGAATGTAACCATTATAGGGGCTGGAACTATCGGCTTATTAACCCTACAAATCTTGAATGCTGCTGGAGCGAGCGATATATATGTTATTGAACCTGTAGAAGCAAAGAAAAGTTTAGCATTAAAACTTGGGGCTTCTAAAGTATATCCTCCTGAGAAAGCTAATAAAATTAATCGTGATACCGATAAGGTGGGACCAGATTTTATTTTTGATTGTGTTGGGGTACCTGAAAGTTTCATGACATCATTAAATTTAGCAAAACGAGGTGGAGAAATCACAGTGATAGGGATCCATGTTGAATTTTTTGAAATGAAGGGTTTTATGTCTCTTATGCTTAAAAACCTAACAATGCGAGGAGTGTATGGTTATACTCAAGATAATTTTAAAGAAGCGTTGAAGTTAATTGCAAAACAAAAGATCGACTTAAATGCGATAATCACTCATATAGTATCTTTAGAGGATGTACCAGCCATTTTTGATGAATTATCTAAACAACATAATGATATAAAAGTCTTAGTTGAAATTTAAATAAAAATGATTTTATTAGAGGTATTTTTATATTTTCTATTCTTCGATATTGGGAATTGAAATGGAAGGATAAATATACTTCCTTAAATACTCATTTATTCTCTTTCTGTTTTTATCAATATAGAATTCATAAAAAATGAGGGGAAATGATATTAAACTGATAATTAAGAAAGGTAAAAATATTAAGATAAGGGGAATCAATAAGGATGTTAAAGACTCATCATTTTCTATAACTCAAACAAAGATTTTAATTATAAGGTTAATATAAACGATAAATGTCGAAAAACCAATGAAATACTTAAAATTTCTAAAAATCCATTTTTAATTTGATAAGCTTTTTTAAGAGAAAATAAGTACAAAATTAAGTTATAGTTTTCATAAACTCACAGAAATAGAATAGAGCTATTATCAATTGGTAAAAGATGAAGGATATCAATATATTTAAATATTAAAATTTCTTATGAAAATTTGGTTAGTAAATTAAAAAATAGGGAGTTCTCCAATAGATTTGGTGAGAGTGAAATGGATAATTTAAATAAGATAGATTTCTCCTCCGATGAGCAATTGAAAGAAGCGCAAGAGTCATTCTATATTGCCCAAGAGGTTTTAAGACGAATTAATCGAGTTGTTACAGAAATAAAAGATGATTTAAAAGGGGAAAAAGAAGGAAATGCTAATGATCTAAATAAAATAAAACTAGGAATCCGGAAAAAAAGATATGATCTAAATCAAATCCAAAGGAAGATTAAAAAACTTAAAAATAGAGCTAAAAGTCATAAGAAAGCAATTGATCAATGGAAACAATGGTATAAGGCTATAAGAAAGGGTGATAAATCAGAAGAAAGAAAAAAATTATCTAATGAAATAAATCGTCGAGCAGCAGAGATTAAGAGAATTGAAGAGAAAATAGGAAATTCATTCCCTACTAAAGCAAAAATTAGAGAAGAAATCGATAATTTAGAAATAAAATTACTTGTTTTCGAGCAGACTAAATTTGAAGGTCCCGTTAATCAAGATCCAAGACTTTTAGATTTGTTAAAACAACAACAAGAAGCTGAAAAATTTTTAGAATCTGCTCGTATTAAGTTAGAGAATATAAAAAATCAAGCGGAGGTTGGTGGCTAATGAGTTTTGCTGAAATCGAGGAATTAATTCAAAAAAACCTCATTAATGGAACTTACCCTCTCAGAAATGATGGCATTAATCTAAGTTTATTATTCGGAAAGGAAATTCCAATTTTTACGAATCTTGTTATTAAGAATGTAAGTATTGAATCTGAGCCATCAAAATCTATTATTGTTGATGGAACGGGAGACATCATTAATTTTGAAGACCTAGACATAGAATTAGGGTTTGAATATGGAGGAAAGGATGATAATTTAAAAGATGTTATAACCTATAGTTTGCAAGTTTTATTACCTCCTAATGAAAAAGGAAACCTGCTTTATTCATTTGCAGAACATATTATAGAAAATATTCCTATACCAGATCAGATCCCCCTTCCACAAATTGAATTCTCAGATTTTACGATCTCAATTTCTCCAGCTAAAGAAAAAGTTGTATATACAGTGAAAGCGCGAACTGGATGGGAAATACCCATAGGTTTCAATAGTCTGAAATTAAGTGAGATTGAAATTTCTTTATCTAAGTCAAAAGAAAAAGGAGAAGTGAAATATTCTGGTTCATTTGGCGGAAAACTAGAAATTGGGGGGTTTATTTTTGCTGTTAAATCTAAAATCCCAGATAAATTTGAACTTAAAACAATTATTCCATCTTTTAATCTTTCCAGTTTACTTCAAGGATTATGTGGACCCACTGTAATCCAAAATTCAGGCATACCTAGTGATCTCCTAGAATTAGAGATTAGAAATCTTAGTTTTGCAATTATTATTAATAAAGGGTTATTCCAATTTAGAATTAGTGGAGAAAGTGATTTTGGGAAAACAGAATTTTATATCAAAGAAGTTGAAGAAGATTCTACTACAGACCAACCTTCAGAATCTAGTTCTAATGCTCCTAAAAAGAAAACTTGGGCTTTTGCAGTTGGTTTTTCTCCACCCGAAACCTTTCAATTTTCAGATATTAACTCTCTACTAAGTGTATTAAACGATTTGAAACTTACAAATATCATTCTGATTCTTTCTTCTGGAAAATTCGAATCTAGAAATTTTCCAACACTTGATATCGGGGATCTTGTAAAAATAAAGAAAGGAGTTAACTTATTTGTATCTCTTGATTTGACTGGTATGGATATAATTAAGCTTATTGGTATAGAAAAATTAGCCTTAAGAGGTCAAATTGGACTCGACCCTTTTAACTTACTTTTGGCTGCATCGATTGATACTGAAATAAATATTGCGAATATAATAAACATAAAAAATATAAATTTTGAAATTGAAGTCCCAGACCTTTCTCTTACCCTTAGAAATCAAATGGAATTAAAACTAGAAAAGGACCTACTTTTATTGACTTTAGCTGCCAAATTTTTATTAAAAGAAACAATAATAAACCTTGCTGGTACAATGGAAGGAGTTTGGAAAGATCCATTCGGATTTAAAGGAGTCACCATAGAAGATGTTGCATTACAGCTAGGTATTAATTTCTTAACTACACCAATTCCATTACCAGTCATAGGACTCGCAGGTACTTTAAAAGTCGGTGACTTTTTCGGAAGTGGAGCTATTAAAATTAATCCAAGTAATCCTATGCAATGTATGTTGAAAATACAATTTAATAAGATCTTATTGGTTGATGTGATTCAATTATTTTGTGATCCCACATTAATTATTAAATTTCCACCAGGATTCTTAGAAATATTATATGGTATAGGATTTGAGAAAGTGAATCTCTACTTGGTGCCTACAACAGTTTATATTGGTGATTTGAAATATGATCCGGGATTTTATATACAAGGTTTTATGCATTTTCTTGATTGGTATGGGTTAATCGATCTCAGACTAGATTGGGAAAGAGGATTTAAAATGTATGGTAAACTTGATCCAATTGAAATTCCCGGAGTACTTTCAATTAAGGGATTGGATGAAACGCCTAATCCGATAGTTAATACTTCTCTATATGAAGGTGAATCTCCACATTTCTATATTTTTGGTTCTTTAGAAGTACTTGGAATAAAAAGTAATACTGGGATCAGTATTGATGAAAACGGTTTTAAATTTGGAATGACAGGTAAACTCTTTAATTTTTTGGATGCAACTTTACTTGTAGAAGGAGCTGATATTCGTAAATCAGAAGTCTTTCGAATTAAAGCCGTCATTCATAATGATATTTTAAATAAAATAATAGATGGCTTAATAAACGCAATAGAATTATTTGCTAATGGAACAAATGATCAAATTTCCGTACTACTAAATGAAATAAACAAAGCTCAAGCGGTTGTAAATGATTGGGATAGACAGATTGCGGATATGACTGAACAAATAGAAGGAGAACGAGCAATAGTATTAGAAGAGTTAAAAAAAGCTCAAAGAATTCTAAACAGCGCTCAAAGTGACTTGAATGATAAACAAGAACTAGAAGATGAAATGCGAGAACTAATCCAAGCAGAACGTGATAAACTTAGTGCGGGTTTAGTTAATTTAATAAATGACGTTAATAATGCCCAAAATGCGTATGATAGTCTTAAAAATCGGATTAATTCTAAATATGATGATATAGAGGATTTGGAAGATGATATAGACGATTTGGAAGATGATCGGGATGATTGTTTTATTTTGGATGCTGCATGCATAATTTCTAAAGAAGCAGCTATACTCATTAAAGAAGGTCAAATTACAGCTTTATATGCAGAAATAGGAGTTTTGTTGGTAGCAAAGGAGACAGCGAAGTTAGTACTAGACGCTGCTGAAGAAGCACTAGAAGCTGCTCAAAATCTTATAGATAATACACCAATCGAACTTGACCCTCGAATGATACCATTAATTGCGGCTAGAGAAGCTGCCAAATTAGCTGTAGATATTGCTATAAAAGCAGTCGCTGCTGTAGAAGAAATGATTGAAGATTTTCCAATTGAATCAGATCCACGAATTTTGACATTAATTGCCGCAAAAGAAATTGCTCAGAAGGTACTTAAGGCTGCTGAAGAAGCTTTAGAAGCATTTCAAGCTGGAGTTAATACTCTTTTAAATAGTGCTTTAGATATTATAAAAGAGGGTTTTGATAATGTATTTAATATTCGGGCAATCTCATTTGAAGCTAAACTAAATATTGTTTCGGGAGGACTCATCCCGCTCATAATGGATGTGATGTTTAGAGGAGAATCACATAAAATCATGTTTCAATTCGATTTAAATGATATTGAAGGAAGCTTCGCTAGACTTGGGCATCAGATAATATCCGGACAGCTTGAATATGCTGAAGAAAAAGAAATGATTAAGTTAGATGATATAGTGTTTGAAATACCAATCTCAGGAGCCCCTCCAACAGGAGAATTACCACCAACAGAAACAATGCCTCCAACAGGAGAATTACCACCAACAGAAACAGCGCCACCAATCGTAGAAAAACCTATAGAAGATCACATAAGAATAGGGGCATATTATATTTATTTAAAGAATTATTCATATAACGATTTGTGCTGGATGTTGGCAGAGAAGATTTTAAATTATACTAATCAACCAGTATCTAAAGAGGATATAAAGAAAAAAGCAGAACAGATATTTAAATCTTCTTTCAAATATGAAGAACTGTGCTGGTTTAATGCAAGAATGGAATTACTTATTATATCTGAATTCTTGGAAAAAGTTATAGAAAAACCCCCAGAAGATTATATAAGAATGGGAGCATATTACCTTTATTTAAAGAATTTTTCATATAACGACTTATGCTGGTTTTTGGCGGAAAAGGTTCTAAATTTCCATAATCAACCAGCGTCTAAAGAGGATACAGAGAAAAAAGCAAAACAAATATTTCAAAATTCGCGTAGATATGATGAATTGTGCTGGTTTAATGCAGAAATGGAACTACAAATGTGAAAAATAAATGGAACTATAGATATGATTTAGCAAAGAGAATCTGAATTCATTAGCTAAAGAATTTTAGATATATTATCGAAACTTTTTATTATAAGAAGAGTCTAATTCAAATATTTAGATATTTCTAAATAAATAAGAAGATAATATGCACTTCAAATTTCCCTTTTAAAGTTGAGTAAAAAGTTAAAAATGAAGGCTTAGAAATAAAATATGTAAAAATGAGAACTTTAATTTTCATTTTATAAATTTAATGGAAGATTTCGACTTTTTTCTTTTATAAGTTCTTGTTCTGATTTAGAAAATAACTTTAATTCTTCAAATAACCAGTTAAGTAACCTCATCTTAGAGTTATAGATCTCCAATTCCGATTCTAAAATTTCCAAATCAATGTACCTAAGTAATAATTAAATCTTGTTAAAATAAGGCAAAGATCGAAGCAAATAAAATGAAGTAATATCTATATATTATAATTTTTTTGGAAAACATATTCCGATGTTTTCTCTTCTTCAAGATATAATTCACTTGCAACAATGATTCTTTTAATGAGTGTTTTTTCATCAGTTAAAAAATCTACATTGTAAATTGATATTTCTCCATCGTCTTCCTTTGGTATCAATTCCAAAATCTCACTAAGGACATCCTCTTCAGAGAATCTATCAACTCTAATACGCTTTTTTATCTTCCCTTTAAATATTGCATTATAGTATTTTTTTGTTCTTTTCATATCTAAACCTAAAATCCTATATTATTACTAAAAAATGGCAAAAGCTTACCTGTTATTACTCTAATAGAGTAACAACAAAATTTACTTAAAAAGATATATATTTACAAAGATTTATATATCATAAAAGTCAAATTTTCGTTCCTATTAGAACTTTTATTCTATAAATTTTATAGCTTCCATATTTAAAGGAAATAAAAATTTATTTTGTCCATACTTTTCGTAAATAATTTGGTTAATATGTCGAAAAAAAGTAATATTCCAAAACCAGAAAAGGATCTGCATTTTATAGATGTACATTGTCATTTACCTTTTCCTAGACCAAGAAATGATAGACTTCCTTCGGATAAAAGCCAATTGAAAACTTTCTTCGAATTAGGGGGAATTTATCTAATTTCGAGTACAATCGATATGAATACCTTAAATTTAACCTTAAGGTTTATAGAACAGAATAAAGATGAAAAATATATTGATAAATACGGCTTCACTTGTGGTTGGGCGCCTCAAACTGTTACATATACCCCTAAAAATGAATATGAAAAGGATTGGCAAAAATGGAAAAAATTTATATTAAATAACAATAATTCCTTTTTAGGTATTGGAGAAATAGGATTAGATTTCCATCATGCTAAAACCCTAGAAAAAAGGGAGGAACAAGTAAGTGTATTCAAAAAAATCCTCGAATTAACTAAAGATTTAAATAAACCTTACGTTTTACATGTCAGAAATGCTGCCCCACATGAAAAAGATAAGGAATATCCAACTCATCCTTATAATGAAAATGATGGTGCTACCAAGGAAGTACTTTCAATTTTAAAGGAATTTAACATAAATTTTCAAAGAGTTATGTGGCACTGTTTTTCAGGACCAGAAAAGTATGGAAAAATTTTACCGGATAAAGGATTTCTTCTTTCTGTTCCCAGTTCTTCATATGGATTTAATAGATGGAGGAAAGTTATTAAAGCAAGTCCTCTAAAATCTTTAGTAACAGAGACAGATAGTTATTATCAACACCCCTTTAAAAGAGGTCCGATTAATGTTCCTGCTAATGTTCGCTATTCAATAGCTACACTTTCCTATACTCATAAACTCCCCCAGAAGGAAATAGCTGAAAATACTATAAAGAATGCTCTACAATTCTTTAATATTAAACTATAATAAATTGATAACATTAAATATAGATATATAATACACAGAAACATAACGTTGATTTTAGAATTAAATTAAATGAAGTGATAAAAATGAAAATTTTAATTTTATTTTATTCCCATACTGGTAACACTGAAAAGGTTGCTCAAACAATAAAAGAGTCGTTGATAGATGAATATGCTAATATAAATGTTGAAACGAAAAAGATCGAAAAATTAGAAAATCTAGATTTGAGTAAATATGATCTTGTCTTTTTTGGGTCGGGTATTTATGCTAGTCGTGTAAGCAGTGATTTGGTAAATCTTTTAGAAAAAGTAACGTATTTTCCTAAAAATTCTGCTTATTTTTGTACTCATGCAAGTTTGGATCTTTACCAAAAACCCTTTACTAAAATTAATGAGATTTTGGAGGAAAATGACTCTAACGTGCTCGGATTATTTGAATGTGTCGGGGAAAATCTTGGAATTTCCCAAGAGAGGCAATTAAAAATGTTAGATAGATTATCAGTAAAGGAAAAAGAGAAAGCTTTAGAGACGAAAAAATTAATTAAAGGCCGACCTAACCAAGATGATTTACAGAAAGCTAAGAGATTCGCATTAGATATGATTAGTAAGTTAGTCTAATATATTCTTTTCAAATGTCTAAATAATATCATACCTTTTTCTTTAAAAAAATGGACTACAAATAATTTAATATCCCTCAAAAAATACTTTACTCAAGTTCAAATTAATTTAATAATGTGATGAAAAAAATGAGTAAAGGAAAGGTTGTTGCTATTGTTGTAATCTCTTTATTAATTACTGCTGGTGTTGCGTTTGGGCTTGTCTTTTTATATACTTATGGAACTGTAAAACAATCATATGAATTTTATTATAAACCCGCTTCAGTTCAACCTTCAGAAAAAGTTAGTTTTAATAGTGATATAGGGAATTTTGAAATAAAATATAACTCTACTCCAACTGATAATGTTGTGACTATTAATGTTGATGCAAGAGTTTCAGGAGCTTTTGTTGCAGGGAGTAATTTTTTGGATTTTTTTAAATCTCCAAAATTTTTGAATAGTACATCTGATCCAGTTAAAAAATTTACCTTTGAAACCAGACCTAAACCATGGTTATTTATACTTTCATCTTCGAGGATTCAAATCTCAGTAATATTAAGAACCGATATTGAATATAATATTTCAACAGTAGTTACTACTGGGAATATTAATATAAATATCCCACATGAATCCAAAGTAAAAGATTTAAGTCTAACTAGTACCACTGGAACCATTAATCTTTCTGCTAAAAATTCGAATTTCACTGATGGAATCCAAATTTCTGCCACAACGGGATATATTGGGATAAATATTGACGATTCAAATATATTAAAAGGTTTAAAAGCTACAGCTACTACTGGTGATGTAAATGTAAATCTTGATAAATGTTATCTTGATGAGAAAATTGATCTTTTAACCACCACAGGAACTTTAACTCTTAAGGTATATAATTCTTCTTATTCTCCAAGTCATTTATGGGATTTAGATGCAACAACAGGGAATATTTGGGTAACTATTTATCAAAATGCTGTTATGAATTCAAATGTTACGGGGAGTATTACAACGACTACAGGAATTATCGGTCTTACCTATTTTGATTATAGCAACCAAGTTGGGGCTAGCTTTTTCGGGACAGTTACAACTGGTAATTACAATAGGGTAAATAATGGCGGTTTTACTTCCACATCATTTAATCCATTTCAATCAAACGATTATAATTCTGCAAATTCCACATATTCCTTAAATTTAACAACCACAACTGGGAATATTAATGTTTCTGGGAACAGTTCTTAACTCTAACTATTTTTCTTTTTTCTTTTTTTAATTATTAAAAACCATATCGTTTTAGTGCTATATAATTAAGAGATAGAAATAAATATTGAAAAATTGAAGTTAGTTCTTCATATTAACCTACATATTCAATTTCATCTTCCAATCTAATATCTCTTGAAGAACTTCCAATTAAAATTTTATAGATTCCTTTATCTATTTTCCATTTATTTTCCTTGTCATTAAAGTAAGCCAAAGATTCTGTTTCCATCTCGAAAGAAATTGTTTGTTTTTCTTTAGATTTCAAGTATATTTTTTTAAAGGCTTTTAATTCTTTTGGAGGACGTCTTATTGCAGGATTTATTGGTTTAATATACACTTGAACAACTTCAGAACCACTTTTATCTCCAATATTTGATATATCAAGGAAAAATTTTATCATATTCTCTTTTTCTATCTTTTTCTTTTCAATAGAGAGCTTCTCATATAAAAATTCTGTATATGAAAGACCATAACCAAAGGGAAATAAAGGTTTTATATTACTCTGATCAAAATGACGATATCCTACATATATATCTTCTTCATAATATACTTTATCCTTACCTGGATATGCTTTTGCTGACTTATGAGCTGGAGTGTCTGATAAATTTTTGGGAAAAGTTATCGGAAGTTTTCCTGATGGATTAATATCTCCAAATAATATATCCGCAATTACATTTCCGGATTCCATTCCCGCATACCAAGCCTCAATTATAACAGGGACGTCCTCAATCCATGACTCCATTGATAAAGGACTCCCATTAATTAAAATAACAATTAAATTTGAAGTAATTTTTGCAGTTTCTTTAATAAGATCAATTTGATCTTCTGGAAGTGAGAGTCCTTTACGATCATAGTTTTCCTTGTCTTTATATTTCCCATGATCTAAACCGACAAATATTAAAGTATAATCAGCTTCTTTTGGATTATCAATAATTTCAACTTTCTCTTTTAGTTTGCTTTCTAAACCTTTTAGAGGGGTAATTTCATAATATGCTCTAACCATGGAACTTCCTCCACCAAGGGCCATTTTTTTATCTGAATTAGGACCGAGAATAGCGACTTTTTTAATGTTCTCGATCTGTAAAGGTAGTAATTTTCTTTGATTCTTTAAAAGTACAATTCCTTCTTCAGCAATTTTACGCGCAATCATTTGATGTTCTTTTGTATTTCTACTTCCTTTAGGAATACTTTCTTCACTATCAAATAATCCTACTGAAAACATAACTCTAAGTAATCTTTTTACATTATTATTTAATGTTTCTTCAGAAAATTCATTATTATTGAAACTTTTTCTAAGCAATTTTTTCTTATATACTATTGATCGAGGCATTTCAAGACTCAATCCAGCATTAACACAATTAGATGTACTTTCTACATGTCTAGTTGCAAGCCAATCACTTACAACAAATCCCTTAAAACCCCATTGATTCATTAAACGTTCTTTTAAAAATTCTTTACTTTCACATCCATAGGTTCCCTTAATTTTATTATAACAAGCCATAAAAGACCAAGCGTTGCTTTTTTTAACTGTAGATTTAAAAGCCGGTAAATAAATTTCTTGTAAAGCTCTTTCTGATACCTCTACACTTACCCTAAATCGATTAACCTCTTGATTATTACAAGCAAAATGTTTTACACAAGCTGCTATACGTTCACTTTGAATTCCATTAACCGTTTCATAAGCCAAAATACTGTTTAGATAAGGATCTTCAGTTTGATATTCAAAAGTACGTCCACAAAGAGGAGATCTATCAATATTAATTCCAGGTGCCAAAAGCATATGATAACCAATATCTCTTACTTCTTGAGCAGTCGCTTCTCCAAATTTATAGGATAGTTTTGGATTCCAAGTAGCTGCTCTACATATTGCTACTGGAAAATATGTGCATTTTTTGAACCAAGAACCCAATGCACCTACTCCATGAGGACCATCAGTCATCTTAAAAGATTTAATTCCTAATCTCTTAACTTTCTTAGTTTTCCAAAGCCAATGACCTGCGCAAAGTTTGAATTTTTCTTCGATTGTGAGTCTTTCCAATAGATCATTAACTCTTTCTTCTAAATCCAATTTTTCATTAAAATAAGGTAAAGTCTTTTTTTCTTTTGAAGGCATATGTATGTTCATATTAAGATTTTAATTAGGTTAGAAATATTTTTTTGAATACTTTTAATTAGTTTTATTAGTTCTTAAAACTTAACATGTTTTATTCTAAGTTTCTAAAAAGTTTTTTAATGTGGTTTTGATTTCTTTGTTAAATTTATAATAAATCTTTACTTCAATAAAAGGAAAGATATTACATATTAAATTTCTCAAATGTCGTTTATTTATTTTGCATTGTTCTGAAGGCTTTATTCCTCGCAAAATCAAAATAAGAACTGGTTGTTTTTGAAATTCATCTTTTACTCTCTCTATTCTTATTCTCTTTTTTAAATCCATTAATATAAAGTTATAATATTGTTCTTTATGTAAAAAGAATTTATTAACATATATTATTTCTGTTAAATGAGCCCTATTGTGAAGTTTTAACATTTTAATCTTTTTCTCGCATCTTCCTTTACTATTTTTAAAAAGTTCTACTAAAAATAGACCTCGTTTTAAATTAAAGTCAAGAATACAACTAGCATCCGAAGAACCTGGATTGAAAATCCATTCTCCAATTGTATATTGTTTATGGTAATGACCTAAAGCCAAATAATCAACTTTTTCCTTTAATGCATTCAAAATTTCAAGTTTTATTCCTGGTACATTAATCATTTGACCTTCAATTCCAAGATGTTGGATTAAAATGTGAATTAGACCATCATTTTTTGGTATAGCATTGGAGATTTTCGGTAGGTATTGTAAGAATTTATTTCCTAAGTACCGATTTCCATAAATCACAGCATCATTAAAAGTAGACTTTCCACCTTTCCTTGTTTTAAAGTTAAATTCAGGATAAATATTTTCGTCTCTATCGTCAAAATTTCCATCTAATATTTTAAATAATCTTAGGATTTTTATAATTCTATTTAGAATACTAGGTAAGATTTCTCTTGAATTAAAAACATCACCCGCAATAAGTATAAAATTTACCTGATAAAATAGCGATAAAGATAATATTTCTTTAAACATTTCAATAAAATCTTGAGCTCTTGAATGATTTCGGTATTGATGACTTCCTAAATGGATGTCACCAGCATGGATAAATCTTGTTACATTACCTTTCTCAGAATTCATTGTTTAGACATTATAGAAAATTGAAATTATATAGATAATTAAATTGTAGGATATTATAATATGAAAAGAAGATTAAAGAAAAAGGAATTAAGACTACAGAAATTGTGATTCATATAAAAATAGTTGTTTCTGATTTTTGTCGAATTAAAATTACAAAATTAGAGCACTATAATTTTTTAAATTTGAACAATGGTTATTTAGAAAAAGTTAGAGAAAAATTCAAATAAGGAAATTAAGAAGAATGGAATTAGTGGAACTGGGTTGGAATGGACAGAATGATTTATTTTTTCAATTTCAGAAAGAAGAATCCGAACCACATGATTTCCTTGCTGAAGATGTCCAAAATTTAAATATTAAGTTTGAGTTAGCAAAAGTAGAGAAATATGATTTATATAAAGAGCCACCATTCTTAGTTTCCGTTAAACAATTACATTTTGTAAATAAAAAAATTTTCACTTTTTCTGTAACACTTGAGGATCTAAATGATGTTGAAAACTTGCAAATTAATATAATAAAAGTAACAATTTTCTTAGCCACTGGTAACAGGTTAGATATCTCAATTAATAAGAAATTTGCTCTTTCCGATTTAACTATTCAAGATTCAGATTATTTTGAATTCCTTGAAGAAGAAACAATATATAAAAGAAAAAGAAAAGTATCGATCAGAAAAACTAAATCGAAAAACAGACCAAAAAGGAGTTCTAGTATTATTGATGTTACACCATCTCAAGATTATAGCGATTCAATAATTAAAAA
>JARRLT010000002.1:0-45414 GCA_037386725.1 Promethearchaeota archaeon | reverse complement strand
TCCACGTCGTCAGGCTTCAGGTTATGTTTGTTTACAATAAGCCATGTGGCTTCTGCCGTTGAACTGATTAAACGGCAGGAAGTGAAAAACTTGAAACTGATATTCAATTCTTACTTAATAAATATTATTTTCTTGAAAAGACCTATCGAGCAGATCTCGAGAGCAGAATGAAAGGTTTGTTTTCTTCAAATGAATCTTTAAAAGATGTCTTGGATTATTCAAAAGGAAATAATATCATTCAATTTGCTTTAAATTTAGTTCACATAAAAGATATATTGAAGCGCTATAATGTATCTCAATATGAAATCGAATTTTGCGTGGAACCATTGGAAGAAATACTTTCACTTTTCACATCTAAACAGCTATCACTCATTAGTCGAGCAGTAATATTAGTAAATGCTTATAAAAGTATTATTTTTCATCTATCTTGTTCCAAAATACTTGGGTTTACATTTAAAGATGATTTATACAAATTTTCTAAAAACCGGTTAACGTTTGAAGAACGAATCTCTCAAATTAACCTTTCAAGAGTTAGGATCTTATTAATCAAAAAGCTTTGTTTAGAGATCCTTAATAAATATGACTTCAAAAGTTCTTTCCACTTATTTAAAATAAAAAGAACGTTAAAAAGAAGTGGATATAAGCATAAAAAGGGAAAAGGCAAAAGAAAATTAAAAACGCATAATAACGATTTAATTGTTAACAAAGAAAAGCTCAAGAAGCGAATTTTTATGGGTTTTTTCCTACCTCTCCTATTTATTTTGACCGTTATTCCAGGATTTTTTACAAGTGTTTATTTCCATGTTTCTCTTCCTGCAATACTTTCTTTTCTTTCTATTTGTCAAGGAGTGATATATGTTGCTTCTTTAGGGTACGGTATTATTAAATTAAAAGATAAAAATAGAAGAGTAATTCCGATATTAATATTAGGAGGACTTATACCTATTTTTCTCCTCTTTTACAAATCTTTTATCTTTTCACTATTAACATCATTAATTTCTATCTTAATTATAGAACTCCCAGAGAATATTTCTCTATCAATTAAACAACCTCGTAAATCGTTATATTTATTGTATCACACGGCGAAACTTCGGATTTTATTCATACTACTTCTTATTTCTGTGGGATTCTTTGGATTTTGCTTTATATGGGCACCCGATTATTTAGGATTGCCTACCATGATTATTTTGATAGTGATTGTAATTTTTACTGTAAAGTGTAAATATTACAAGCAGAAAAAGATTAATGAGCGAAAATACGAATATTCCAATACATTAAAAAGAAGATTTGGCATAAAGAGAAAAGGGTTCAAAAAATATGATCCTTCTAATGTAAGACACCCTAGAGCTACGATCTTAATGTGTTTTTTCTTGGTGTGTTTACCCCTTGTATTTGGAGTTAATTCTTTGGGAACTGTCACCACGCCTCCATTAGAATTTGCTCGTGTACCCTCTGATCTACGAATTTCGGGTGGTAATTTTTATGGAGACTTAAATTTTGAAGAAGATTTTGACTTTTCTCAAATGTTTACAATCAATGATGAAATTGTAGTTAGATGCTTTTCTGATCCAATCTTCGGTCAATCAGGAGTTATTCACGTACGAATCAACCCAATTAATGTCACCGAAGTTGAAGGAAGAGATATAGAAGATGATTATGACCTTTTTTCAGAGTATTCCCGATTTGGATTTAGTAGAAAGTTATTTGTGAAGATAAAGTTTAATGAGTTAAAATTAAATCCTGGAAAATATGAGTTTAAAATTTCCTATGGATTACTCTCGGGATTTGGATACCGAGAATCCCAGCCAAATACTTATAATTTAGAGTTAGGAAAAGACAATTTAAAAATACTCTCAGCAGATCCTTTTGAGATAGAATCAAAATATGGGTATGAAGCAGGATTCATAACAACTATGGCAACGGAAGAATACTGGAATGTAACCTTTGCTGGACAAGTGATAAATTCAATTGGTCAAGGGGTACAATTAGATAAATTAGATCTTTATTTACAGAGAGGGGTTACTTATGGTGATCCCATCGCAACCATAAACACCGATAAATTCGGATACTTCCACTATGAGCATATAATCTATGGAAGTATTCGCATGAACATGCTTGGAGCGGCAGGACATGTTGAAACTGCTCTTTATAATGAGTTATTCCAAGATGAATATATAGGATTAGAAGATCCGATTAATGGAAATCGATTTTTTATAGATGAGGATGGTGATAATTATCCGGATAATTTACCAACTATTGATGAATTTCTTGATAGTTTAAGAAATTCTATCGCTCCCGTATTTCAATTTGAGGTAGGAAGAACAATTATATACGGAACGATTGATTATGGATATTCTTCACTCATCATGTTCGAAAACGAATATCAAGATCCAGTTGTTATTTCTCATATAGAAACAAGAGAGGGAGATGAATCGGTAGAAGTTCGGGTTAAAGATGTCAATTCCACTTCATGTGTGTTATTTATGCAAGAAAGAGATGGGGATAATCACACTCCTGAAAATGTAAGTTATATTATCATGGAGAAAGGGAATTGGGAACTTTCTCCAGATAATATAAAAATTGAAGCGAATTCAGTATTTACAGATTCAGTTCACACTGATAGTGATGCATATGAAGGAGTTACAGTTGATTTTACTCAAAATTTCACTTCAACACCAGTAGTCCTTTTTTCTCTAAATAACTATTATAATAATGAATATAAACATTCAATACTTTATAATTCAAGTGCAACATCATTTACCATTCAACAAGCAAATGGTTTTGAACCTATTCCGACCGTAGGTGAAAGAATCTCATATATTGCAATTGAAGCAGGCAAATCTGGTATTTTTGAAAATCATATATGGGAAACAGGATTAGCCAATGATGGTACCAAAGATGGAGTTGATGACACTCCGCATTCTATCACATATGTTAAGTCATATTCTAAAAAACCGCTTATTTTTGTAGATCAGCAAACTCAATCTGAACCAGAAAGTTCCTTAGCTCGTGGAGCAGGATATCATTCAACTACTCAATATCAAGTTTATGCTGAGGAAACTCAGAATAGAAATGATGTCGGTTCCAGAGATCACTCTGATGAGATCTTTGGATGGTTAATTTTTGATGAACCCTTTTCATACTATTATACACCTCCATTACCCGATCTTGCGTTTCATGCTCAGTTTAACGAATCTTCTGGATCAGTTACTCATGATTCAGCCGAAAATTATATGGGCTTACTTATGGGGAATACTACATGGACAGATGGTGTTATTGGTTCCGGATTATATTTTTCAGAAAGCAATGAAGATTATATCAATTATTCTTCAATTGCTGGGAATATATTTGAAACTAATGCAGAATTTACAATTACTGGTTTTATAAATCCTTCAAGCTTTTCAAGCTCAAAATCTGTAAATAATGTTACCAATCTATTCTTTTCTTCTGGAAATATTGAGTTGGGAATCTATAATTCTCGATTACATGTAT
This sequence comes from Promethearchaeota archaeon, assembly GCA_037386725.1. Classification (GTDB taxonomy): domain Archaea; phylum Asgardarchaeota; class Lokiarchaeia; order Sigyniarchaeales; family SOKP01; genus JARRLT01. Next base: position 41,922 of record JARRLT010000002.1, on the reverse strand, counting down.
ATATCGATGGAGAAAATAATCAGGTTACAGCAGTTTATGGCGATAAAAGTATTGATGTAAACAAATATTCTTTCTTTGCCTTGAGGTTCGATCAAGGTGAGGTTAATGTCTTTTTGGGAGATAAATGGTTTAATTCTAGTATTGGAGATGTTTCTCAACCATGGATCGATTCCATGTTTATCAATTTAGGTGATAATCTTACCTTAGGTGGAGATAGATTCAATATATCTTCCTTTAATGGAAAAATTGATGAATTTAGGATCTATCGGAAGGCCCTATCTAACTTTGATATTGAACTATTAAAATATGATCAAATTACTATTGCAAATGTTTCTATTCTAAAAGACAGTGAGGAAGAAGGGTGGGTTCCAATTTCTCAAGGAGAATCTTTAGAAGATTACATTCTTTTTAACAGTGAAGTAGAATTAAATCCTCGCACTCCTATCGATAAGGTGGAATTTTATTTATCGGATACAAATCCAAATATGACTTCTCCTAATGAGAGATTATGGACTAAGATTAAAGAATTTGATATTGAGCAAGCTTCTTATAACTATGTTATGAATTCACGCGATATTCCAGATTCTAATTGGTATTTTATTGCAAAGGTAATTGGAAATACAGGAGGGTCCTTTGAAAATATCGCATATTCTGCTTATTCGATAAATAATGCAACAGGATATTTTGAAATTGATCATTTTCATGATTCGTTAGATATTTTGTATTTAGATTTACAAGGAAGAATTAATCATAATTCTGAGATTTCTATAGACGCGATCCAAGATTTTGGAGGGCAAATTAATTCTATAGATTTATATGTTAATTATTCTGATAATATTGACTATTTAAATTCATTTTCCTCTTCTTATCTTAGTTCTCATTATAATATTATTCCATTGAATTCGCTTCTTGATTGGAAAGTTCAAAATGGACTTGAAGATGGGGAATTTAATGCCAGTTTTATAATAGATGCAAATTTTACATTCTCTCCATTTAAAAAATTTTATTATTATAATTATAGTTTAGATCCGATTATAATTGACTTTAATTCTCCTGTTATTTATCTTGAGCAAATAGAGTTTCCAAAAGTCTTTAATGATCCATCAGATTATTATCTCAATCTTCTCATTAATTCTACTTTAGATGATATTGATACTATCCGGCTGGACTTCAAATATGATACTCCAGAAGCCACTTGGATCACATTTGAAACCTATACCATTCAAGAACTTCCTAAATTAATACAATTTAACATTAAAAATCTTAGAGACTCCAAAGTTCATTTCCGATTAATATCATATGATCGTTTTGGAAATAGTTTTATTCTTACTAATGATTCTTATTACTTTATAAAAAATTTTAATGAAGGCGAATTTATAATTAACGGTTTTGATGCACCTTATTATACTGTGAATAAGAATGGTTTAATTGATCTTAACGTTTCAATTAAACCCTATGATAATGATATTTCAAGTATAAGGGTAAGTACTCCCTATGAATCCTTTATTTTATCATATAGAGAATGTTTAGGGAATAATTACATTTTTGAAGATTCATATCAGAATAATGATGATATTGCCTTAACCCCAATTTTTTATTCGATTTATGGAACGGATTTTGTAGATATCCCTATAACTATTAGATACTATCAAAATCAAACGGTTGTCGGGGTTGATCAAGTAATAATTACAGCAACATATAGCGCTTATAAAGATGTGATACAAATAAATGATCTTTCATGGATTGATTATGCTGCAATAGATAATGTATATCTCTCTTTTGCTACTTCGTATGATTCATATAATAATTCTCAAGGTATTCCTTTTATTGTTGATAATAGTTACCCATATTTAGGAATATGGGATTCTAAAAATAGACTAGTCGATACAATTGTATTCCATGAGAATTACGATTCCACTTATAATGAGCTTTATCCTAATATAGAAATCCAAGAGAATTATTTCGTTATACCAAGACCGATCCTACTTCCAAATGATATTTGCTCTGTCCAAAATGTTTATGTAAATGGAACGTCTTATGAGTTTTCTTATCTTATCGATTCAAGTAATATTTTGATAACCTTAGATAGCAATGAATATCTTGATTCTATAAGCGATATCGAAATCGATTATCTCACAACCTCTTCTTTAAGGACAAACTCCCAATATGTTGGCTCCTATAATTTTACAACCCTTCCTCAAGGATATTATAAATTGAAAGCGTATTTCAAAGATATTTCAGGAACCATAAGTACCTACGCAATTAATAATTATTTATTTGATTATGATGGTCCTCAAATTACGAAATTATTTGGAAATACTGAGGAGCAAATTGATAAGTGTATAAATCCAGAAAACGGAACTATAGAATTTGAAATTTATGATCCTTCCACTATAAAAGATTGGAATCTTAATGTATCAATCCTAGGATATTGGGAAGTAATTGATACTTCTTATATTTTCCATTTCAATGATAGCAGTTTAATTGATGGAAATTATACTTACAAGCTTACTTGCGTCGATATGTTAAATCAAAGTTCCTTTACGACCTTTACATTATATATTGATAATCTTGAACCAGAATTTACAGAGATTACCAATGAAGAATTCACCTTTTCTGGGTTATATAGTATAATTGTAAACATTAATGAAGCATCTGGGTATTATACTTTAGACCTTAGATTAGAGCGTGATGCTACGGGAACCATCTATACTGATTTTGATTATTCAAAAAAGCAAATTGATGTTGATAGATGGCAATTTCTAATTGATGTGACTCAATTCCCCCCTGGAAATTATAGTGTTTTTGTAATTTGTACTGATCAAGCAGGAAATAGTAGAGAAGCTTATAAATTAGACAGATATTTTGATGCAATTCCTCCCGTATTAAATGAAATCACACATACAGTGTATTTTGAAGGTACTGAGGAAGTTTTCGAGATAACTGAAGGATTATACTTTAATGGAAATGACAATATATCTCTTACAGCCGAAGATATTACTTATGATGGGTTTGATTGGGGTGATATTGAGGCTCTTCTTGGTCATAAAAAAGGAGTATATAATGTCTCAATGAGATACACTAATCCTTTATCTTATCAAAAGCTTCTTTTAGATACTCCTTTAAGTTTTGATGACTATCTGTATAAAATAATAGGATTTGGAGATCCTGTAATTTTTGATACATCTTTAATTAAGGAAATGCAACAAATTTTTATAAATGGAAAGAAGGTAGAATTTGAACTTATTACCCAAGGGGGAGCCTTATTTGTTAAAATTGATGAAGATTACAGATATTTGCTAAATCCATCATATTCTAACTTTATTTATGCTGAATTTTATGAGTTAAATCCTCAGAAAATACCATTAACATTTGATCTGGGTACCCATAAATGGATATTAGATCAATTTAATATTTCCGAATATAATAATGCTATAGATCAAGATAAGTTCTTATTTTGGTTTGAACTTGAAGATGGAAATGGATATGCTACACATTATTTAAGAATGCCGAATGTCTTAATTTCAGAGAAATTCGAGGGATCTTATGACCCTCATATTGACAAAAGCGAAGGAACTCTATATCGATGGAATCTTGGAAAAGACGCTTCAAATAATGGAATCTTGTGTTTAGGAACAGAAGACCTTTCAGATTGTACCCTTTTATTAAATACATCAATCACAAATAGAACCCGTCTCGGCACGATGGATATAAAAGAAATAATTGCCTATGGAAGTGAAATTCAAGCTAATTGGCAAGAAATAGGAAAATTCACTTTTCTAGGCTACGATAAATGGGCTTTAGTTGTTACACCCTCAATGTTAGACCAGATTTCAAGTATTAATTATATACGAGTAACTTTATTCGATTATGGACATAATTATATTTCTGAAATAGCCCCTATAGCAATTTATGACTATTCCAACATTAAATTGCTTACTAATATATTATATGAGCAAATTTTCGAGTATGACCCCTCCGAACCGCAGAATCTCCAAGTTATTGATGGCCAAATTACTAATTATTTTGATAACGAACAATTTTGGTCAATCATTGCTGAATATTATGACTCTGCACGATATAGATGGATTGATCTTTATACGAATCCTGCATTAATAACAACTACAGAATATGCGGGAACGCGATATGAGATTACATGGGATATGAATCAAGATATAGATTTCTTAAAAAATATGCAAAACACAAGTACTTCATATCTACCATTCTTGGTTACACCTGAAACTGATCAAAATCTCTATGGGTCATGGGGGATGTTTTCTAGGGGAATATATCAACCGATAATTATTTCTAGAGAGCAAGAAAATCTTCATCTTTCCATTTTTAATTACTCTTTCATCTCAGGTTGGACTAATGACTTTGATTTAAGCAAGTTAGAAGATCCAATTACATCTATCGAAGGTCAACGATTTAAATTATTTGACACAAATAATGATGGATTCCAAGAAATTATAAGAATATTACCAAATAGAATCGATATTCTTTATTTTAATACTACCACTTACTCATGGAAATTAAAGAGTAATGTAACCAATATCCAAAATACTGAAATTTTAGCTTTTGATGCAAATAAAATTGACGGTAATAGCATAGCGGTTTCAGCTTCAGTCTCCGTCGATGAAAATATAATATTGGCAAAATATCAATTTGGAACAAATTTTAACTTAATTAAACAAGCTGAGACTACGCTTGATTATAACATTCTTCCAACATCTATTAAAATTGTAGAAAATTTCACCTATTTCAATAAAAAGGCGATTCTTCTTGGGGGATTCATCAATCAGTCCTATTATTCAAAACTTCTTTTATTAGACTATAACTTTAAATTAGAACATATCATTGAGGAATCTATTTTGGGAAAGATTTCCGTGATAGAATTCCTGCGAAATGATAATTATGATAAAGTATCCGTTGGGCTAGATTTGTCTATAATTGGAGAAAGAGATCGAGTAATTGTTTATGAGCATAATGTAAATACGGGAGAGTGGGAAAAATATGAGCTCTCGGGGTTTGATACTGGAAGATTACATATCTTGGATTTACTTGCAATCAATGAAAACTCCGAAGAAAAACTTGTTATTGCTTCTACTAAAGGGATTTTTGAATACACTCTTATCCATAATACAGATATTTTTGATTTTAGTAAACCTTTACTTCCGGCTTATGAAATTTTTTCTAAAAGTAATCTCACAAGTAATACTCCAACAATCACCTTAAAATATACTCCGGTCGATAGGATCGAGAAGGTTATGTATAAGACTTCTCTTGGATGGTTTGAACTTTCAAAAGATAAATATGATTTTTCAAGATGGGAGATTATTTTAGATTTGAGTTCGATATATTCTCAATTAACCCATATAAAAATAGTCTATGCTTATGAATCCTACACTCAAAGTGAAAAAACCTATCTAGATACTGAATTTAATAAATATAGTGGAACCACAAATACAACATCTTTTTCCGCATTTAATAAATATTTTGCGAATACAAACTTTTCATTACAATGGGAGAATCCTAATTCAGAAAATTGGATGGTAATTCCTCATAATATTCCCTATCAATTTACTCCTATCGCTTCAAGATATAAAGGTTCAAAAGGAATAACTTCAGTAGCAACTCTTTCTAATCAGTTAATAGCAAAAGATTATCTCAAGTTTAATTTATCAAATATACCTTATTTTGGTGATCTAGTTGGAATTAAAGGACTTAAGGAAGATTATGACGATATTATTTATGATTATCCGCTTACAAAATTCGAAGTGACAGAAGATCAACTTATTCTTGATCCTATGTATAAAGGGCTCTTTAAATATATAAATATCGAATATGTTCCTCAGATTTATCTTGAATATAGAGATAATTACTGGTATATTCCAAATTCTATTACCCTTGGAAATACTCAATTTTCAGATCCATTATTTATTACTAATGTAAGAGACGATGCTGAAATCTTTGGTACTTTCTCGCATCCTGATATTAAAGTTAATTATACCTTAGGAACAGATGCAATAGGTGATCTTTTCTTAAATTTTACTCAACCAACTCAACTCGTGGGAATTCCTGCGGGTGCTGTCTTTTATAGTTCTTTTAATGGATCCCAAGTTGGTATTCCTTCAATTCAAGATAACTTTATATATGGATACAATATAATTGATTCAGACTCAGATTTCATAACCGGTTCATTTAGAATTGACTTTACTTCAGGATTTGATCGCTCAAGATTTTCAGAATCACGATTCTCGATAACTTCTTATAAAGCCATAGCGGATATTTTCAGTTATAATTCTTACACTGACGAAAAGATTTCAATTGGAACATTCATATCGGATATTAATCAAGATAATTTGGGGTTTAAGGAGCATATTTTATCCTTTAATATTGAAGACATTTCTTACTCTGGAGAAAAAGATGTATGTTTAGAACTACTGAGAAAAACTATGCTTAAAGGTGATGATACAGATTTACTAGTTGAATTTAGAACTGAAATTGATTCAAAATTAAACGGACATGAATTCATTGCTTGTTATTCTCAAGAGATAAAGGATTTTTCATTTACTCCAAGATTTAATATTTCCGAATCTCAATGGAATGGAGAGCAAGTAGAAAAAAAATTGATGAAACAACCTATGAAATTGTAGAGGATTCTTTATTTTATCCTCAATTCAATTATGAAATAAATGAATTTCGCATTAACGATATTGTTATTCCTGAAAGCCAATATTATTATACCCCAGCTTCTAAGCAATTATCAATTTTGAATCCAGATTTGTCTACGGGGTTAGCATTTGTGGATCTTTCCTATAAGGCATTTGAATGGGAAGAAGGTTCTCTATCAACTTTAGATCCTATGAGGTTTTCCTTTGATTATGATTATGTTACTAATACAACCCAATATTTAGAATTAAGTGTAGATTATTCTGAGATTCCGGGATATGAGTTATTAGATATTGATTCATACGATGGGAGCGTATTCCTCAAGGAAGAGCAGAAATCGGCTAGTCTTATTGATATATATCTTTTCAATTTTGAGACTGGAAGATATGAAATGATTGATACTGTATGCTATGATAATCATAATGAATTAGGCTCATTTTCTTATGTTGCCGATAGAGAATTTACCCAATTTGAACATTATTTCAATTTAACAGATTCTGGTTTTGAATTAAAATCTATATTTTGCTTAGATATGGTTTTTCCCGATTCCTTTGTTTATGAATCGGGGTTTGCAGTAGATTCAGTAACTTCTTCGCTATATGTAGGGAAAAGATCCGAAAGGATTAGCTTAAGCCCTTCAATTGAATTTTCTTTGGATCTAACAGATTATTATTGCAATGAAAATGTTGATATAAATTCTATAGAAATGAATCTTGATTATTCTTCCGAAGTTAACTATGACGATTTATTACTTAATTCCTTATTAGAATGTCAATATGATGAAATTAATCTTTACGTTAAAAATCAATATAATGAATATACAGAGATTAAATTTGAAGAGGATCATCTTACTCTTCTCTCTTCTGATCTGGATGAATTTGTGACCTATAACGAAATTACAGATGTGTATTTCTTATCCCTTAAATTAGAGTATCAATATGAAGCTTCTCTTATACTACTCTTAGGAAGAAGTAACAGTAATTTAGCAATTTCCTCAAAACTTACTCTTAATTATTATAATTTAGATATTCATTATTCCCAAAAAGAATATACTTCTCTAGAGACGTTTAATCTCCTTGCTTCTAGAGAGTTTTCCAATGTGCAAATGGATTTAGTCCAAATTATTTCTCCGCATTATGAAAAGCAAAATGGAGATATTTATCCAGGTACCTATTCTTTCGAGGATATTGAAAATTATGCCCTTCCATATGACTGGACTATCACAGGTACTTCCTCTGGAAAAAATGCATATGTTTTACCCGAGATCGAAGATCATAGTAAAATCTTAGAAATTATCTCTGATGGTTCTGGAACCGCTCAAGTAAGCGGAATAGAATTCATGCAAGCAAAAGGAACAATTGAATGGTGGCAAAGACTTTCACAAGGCTCCTCTGGATCGCGAATCAAGTTTGGTGAAAGTTCAAGTGGAGAATTAGCAACCAAGATTTATTTAGAAGACATTTCTGGGGGTCAAATGAAAGTGTATTATGGGAACCATATGCAAGGATCCTTTTCACTAATTGATTATTCCTATAATATCGGTGATTGGGTTCATTTTACTTTTACTTTTGATTGTGATTATGATAATTTTTCACTATTTTTAAACGATAATTGTTTGATTGATAATGAAAATTTCTTTAATGATAATGATTTGGATTATCTTACCTATATTCATCCTTATCTTGATATAATAGATACGAAAGGGCAATATGATTCATTTGGACTCTCTTGGGACCCAAATTACAAAGTTGGATTGAATAAAAAAGGTTTCAATGTAATAAATGAAGGTATATATCCCTCAACCTACGATTTTATTGATTTACCTAGTAATATTCAAGGGGAAAGTATAGATTTTATTGATTTGTATAATGGAGAGGGTTCAGTAAAGCTTATTCCTGCATTTGATGGCCATTATAAAGTACTTGAATGCGAACAATTATCATCAGGAAGCTTGCAAATTACTAATAATTTCGGTTCAAATGTTGCAGATCCAGCGATTGAATTTTGGATTGCGAAATCAACTTATGATGACGGTAATCGAAGAAGAGTAAATATCAAACTCAAAGAAGATGGAACAGATATAGTATGGTTACATCTGGATCGAGATGATATAAAATATTATGATGGTGTTTGGCACACAGTTAAAGCTGATTCCATTCCTAATAATGAATTTATGCATTTCAGATTATATATGCATGATGGTGCGGGTACTTTTGATATTATGATTAACGGGATAATAGAAGGAACTGAACTTCATTATGTTAATATCCCTAATATAGGAATTAATGAACTTAGCTTTGAGGGCGGAGATGCTAATCATATCTTTTATTTGGATGGGATCGGATTTTCTTTTGATCACTCCTATAGCATTGGTGATAACTTAAAGGGGTATAAAGCAATACCTTACTATCCAAAAAAGGATATTGGTTTTTTCGGAGGGTTTTTACGCCAAATTACTAATAGGAATTCCTTAAAGATTCGTCAAAAGATTTTATATGAATTTCAAGAATCCCAATTAGGTACTCAAAACCTTACTTTAGATGAAATTTATACAGATGCATATTTTAAGAGAACTTCAGCTTTAGGATATCTTATTAGACCAAATGGATATTATCTTCCAAATAGCCAACTTTTTACATTTATCACAGATAGAACTGTTTCAAGCGTTCAATTATTATATTATAACGAAAATGATCAACTAGTGTCAAAGGGATTTTTCGAGCGAAATCCAACCTTTTTGAATGAATTTAATTTAGTATGGAATAACATTAAAAACGAATTACCAACCACTGGAACTGGTGACGTAATATATATTACATTAAGAGTTACAGATATTTATCTTAACAGAAAGGATTATGAATATGAATTTTTTGCTGATTTGGATGTCCCTTGTCCAACTATTTCTATCTATACGGGAATAGAAAATTTTGAGAATATTTACGCTGATCCCCTTACTCCTATAACTTTTGAAAATAATGAGGAGGAAGCCATTTGCTGGTACCCATTTGAAAAGGGAAAGGGAACTATGACTATAGATGTGCGAAACACATTCCCTGGTGCGTTAAAAAATATGGAGCAAGATGATTGGGTTCAAGGGAAAGTCGGAAATTATGCTCTTGAATTTAATACTGATGGTTCAGATGAATATATGGATATTGAAGATCGAGTTATTCAAGGATATATGCCTTTTTCAATTTCATTTTGGTTTAGTTCCGAAGCAACTTCAGCCAGTACTATAATAGGAAAACGAGAATTAGGTCCAGAAGGAACCTCTGGTGAATTTGAAGTACTGTTGACTTCAGAAGGAAAAGTACAATTTTATATTTATAATACAGGCGGATATCAATTTCAGCTTGAATCTCCAAATGCTTTTAACGATGGATTATGGCATCATGTCGTTGTTTCCAGAAATGGGCCCTATGGAATTCTTTGCGTTGATAATAAAATGGTTGATAGTATGGAATCTTCCCAAGTGGTCTTTATAAACCCCGATTTAGATCTTGTTATAGGAACTGATATGCGTGATAATAAATATTTTTCGGGTAAGCTAGATGAAATAATATTTTTTGATTTCGGTTTATCACGAGATCAAGTGAATTGGCTTTATTCCCAGCAACAAATTGCAGAAGGTGAAAAAGCGTGGTGGAGATTAGATGATGAGGGACGTAAGATAACGGATTCTGCATCCAATAATGATGGTACTCTTATGGGAGAACAGCATTTAGTGGATGGAGCGGTAGGTTCGGCTCTCGAATTCAGCTCTTCTTCCTATCCTCTTCAAGAAGAAGATGTATATATGAATGAAGGAATCTTATCATGGAGTACGATCCCTTTTGTAACGTCTTCTAACATTTTATATGATCATACCGACAATTTATGGAATTATGATGGGAATTTAGAAAATTTCAAATACTTTAATCATACTTATTCCTTTAGCCAAAATGCCATCGGTGAAGAACCTTCTGATTGGGAAATAATAAAATCGGGAGATGGATTAAATGTATATTCTGAAATAATAGATGTATTAGATGGAAGAACTTCTGTTCTCCAGCTTGAAGATGATTCCCCCATAAATAACATCCAAGTAAAAAAATCTTTGGGAGGGATGATGTCATATGGAAGGGTTGAATTTTACTTTAGAACTACTTCTACTGCAGATCTTTCAGAAGTATTCTTAGGAGAAAGCGAAAATAAATTAATTTCTGTTTTCTTTGAGAATAATAAATTGAAAACCACAGATAATTCGATTAAAATAGATTTAATCGATGTAAACCCTGATCAATGGTATAAAATAACAATTGAGTTTAGATCGGAGACAAGTTCTTCTTATAAAGGACTTAATCTGGGTCAATATAGACTTTTTATCGATGATGTTTCTTATGGACCGTTTAGTTATTTAGGAAATTCAAAATCTTTAATTAATTCCCTTAGTATTCTCTCTAGTTCTACTGGGAATGCTTATTTTGTCTATGTTGACGAAATCCAATTTGATACATTAAGTGGATCTTATGAGGTCTATCCTAATTTATATAATAGTCAATCAAGCTTTAACCCATTATACCTTTATAATGAATTCCCGCGTTATAATTATAAAGAAGATGATAATAGCGGATATTTGGGATGGGATTTTACTTATAATGATGGATATACTTCTTCTTCTTGGAATAACGGAATATTGGATTCTAATCTTAATGGCGGTCAGTTTTACAAGACTCCTTCTTGGAATGATGACTTTACTTACATTGATTATACCGCTTATATGAATGGCGATTTAGCTACAAGTGATGCAGATTTTAGTTCAATCCAATCCTATCCAAATAGTATTCAAGAAACCTTATGGAGAGAATCATTTAACACCTTTGACTATAAAGCATCGGAAAGTTTCTTTTACACTTCTGAACCAGACTTGTTTTATGGTAGTTTTGATTTTAGAGACGAAAGTTTAGAAACAGGTAATTTCTATGGAACTTTTTCTTTCGATCAAGAAATAAATAATCCCGCTTCTGAAATCACCTTTCTTTCGGATTATTCTGGTACAGATTCAAATTGTGATTTAGAAGTAATAAGTGAATGGTTAGGGCACAATTCAGTATTTAAAGCCACCGATAGGAATAACGCAGGTAAATGGGATTTTACTTCTAAATTCGCCCAAATGAATAAGGGAACCATTGAATTCTGGTGGGGTACTGATGATATTCAAAAAGCTTCTTATTTTACTTTAGAAGGAACTGATACAGATGTTATTAAAATATTAATTGATGAGGGCTATATTCAATATTTTGACGGAAGTAGCAATCATCAACTATTACAAGTTAATAATAATGAATTCTATCATATTCAAGTAAATTTTGAGTGTTCAGGAAATAATTATTTAGGATTAAATCAATACCAATGGAGTATAATCGTTAATGGTGTAGAGCAAGGCGTGTTTGATTTCATAAATGCCGAACCTTATATCGATACAATTGAATCATGGAGTGATGTAATTGATGATTTATATAGTATGTATATCGATGGTTTAGGCCTAACAGAAGATCCATACTACTCATTACATGATAATACAAATTCTTATGGACTTCCTACTGAATTAAAATTTGTTGATAAATATAGTCTGTCCTATGATACAGAAGTTTTAATCAAAGACTCTCTTTCTGATTATAATGCTAAAAATCATAAATATATTCTTGATCTTTATGATGATAATCCAAACGAAGTAGTTTCTGTTTCCCACCTTTTAGATACCTCTCAAACCAATTTTGAATTTGAATTTTATTTTATGATAAGCGAATATAAATATTCGGAATTCCTAAATTTGAAAGAAGGAGGAAATTCAATTGTGAGACTGCGAACTACTCCTACTGGGAACATTGAGTTTCATGATGGAACAAGTTGGACATGGGGAGTAAATCCTTTTTCATATTCAGCAAATATGTGGTATCATATTTATATCTCTTTAAATGATCTTGAAAATACCTTTTCACTGAAAATTGATACCACTTCATTCACTGATCTTTCTTATTATTCCGACATTACATTGGGAATAGATGAAATTTGCTTAATATCCTCTACTGATGACTCAGATTATCATTTATATTATGATGCGTTTGGATTAGAATTCAATCCCGATTATAATATAGGAGATAATCTCAATCCTCATGATATTACCGAACTAAAAGAAGCATTTGATGTGGTGCAACCGCAACCTAATAGCGATATTTATATTACTAACTTAGATGATCATGAAAATGTTTTAGCCATAGAAGATGGGATTTCGAATGAAAATCCTGAAGTGTGGATAAACTTCGATTCTTCTAAAATAGCTGAAACGATTGAATTTTATTGGGGAACAGATAATCCTAATCAAAACACTTATGTTGAGTTAATTGGTGATATTGGTTGTGCTGTATATTTCATGATTGAATCAAGTACGTTCAGATATTTTGACGGTGTTACTCAAGATACCCAAAGAGTAGTAGAAGCTGATACATTATATCATAATAAAATTGTTTTTGATTGCACAAATGATCAATTTAATTGGTATATCGAAGATAATTTAGTTCAATCAGGAGGAAACTTTCAAACATTATGCAATAATATCATTGGAATTAAGTTATATACTGATGATGCGGACCTCGGGATGACTGGTTATTGGGATGCTTTCGGATTTTCCTGGGACCCAAACTATTTAGAAGGAGATAACCGATTTACCAACTTAGAGCACCAAATATGGCCTTACAATACTGAGACGAGTATTGGGCAATTAAGCTCCTATAGTGATGGCGTGCAAGAAGGAGATCCTCTCCATTTATTCAATCAAATACCCACTTATAACGATTATTCTAGCGATTGGTCAATTTGGGATTTTATATCAGTAAATCCTAATCGAGCTTCAAAATTCGAAGATGATAATAATGGAGTTTTTAGTTCTTCACTAATTCAAGATCATAATTATGAAATTCCTAGCTACCCTAGCGACTACTTCCTTAATGGTTTGGGATTTACTGCAGGTGATTTATGGATTGCAGATGGAAATTGGGATCAAATATTTTCTACTCAAATTAATCCTGTTTCCTATATTAAATGGCATGAAGATTTTATCGCTCAAGAATCCTATATGACTCATACTTTTAGCCCAGATGGATATAGTAGTACTTTTGATGTTTCCTCAGGATCTGCAGTAATGCAAAATATCCTTCCTTATAACACTTATCAAAATGATTGGTATACTTGGCAAATGAGCTCAACAAGTGACACTGTAAGTTCATGGACCCCTTCCTCAGCAATTTTTAGCTCTGAAATGGAAACTCCATCTTCAAGAGCCACTCCCGCTCAATATGACGACTTTAGTGTCACTACTGGACAGACAGTTTCAAGTTCTGGCATGGATTTAGAGATTTCAGATGAAAACATAAACGACGATGTCCAAATTCATTCTGATTCAATGAACTTAGAAGAGTCCACCGTTTGGGACGAAACAGCATGGCAATTCGATCCAAGTTATATGAACTCCGTAAAATTACCAGATTATGATTCTATGGTACAATATACGATGGATGGAACGCGATTAATCCTCAATAATTTTGAAAAAGCAAGCGATCAAGGAACTTTAACCACCAATAATTGGGGCGGTCTTTCATACAATCCAACTTTTATCACCTCCAGTTATAATGCAGATACGGGAGTATTTAGGACACCGATTAAACAGTTGAATGTAGCGAGCACTGGTGGATCATATACAAATAGAGACTCCGATGTTTCATTACTTCAAGACGTTGGAGGTGTATGGGAAGCCTCACGATATTCTGCATCTACTTGGGTTAATGAAGTATTTAAAAGTGGCGCTTCTTTTTCAACTTCTCCTTCTTGCTCTTCTACTGATGATTCTACCTATAACATAGTCAACGTATATGGAGAAACTTTTTACCTTTGGTCGGAATCGGATGATAGTTATATGCGCAATTTTCATTTTGCGAGGCAAATTACCACCAGTAGCGGGTATTGGTTAAATGCCTACGATGAATATGACTTTTACGCTATACGTTCCGAATCAGAATATCAAATATCTGAATTACGATTCAATTTCAAGACAATGTTTGATTTTATAGTAGGAAGTCAGTGTTATATATATTTCCAAATTAAGAGGGATAATGGTTCATGGGAAACTTTTAAAACTATAAGTGGTGAGGAAGGATGGACGACTCGTACAATTACTCTAACTCCCTCAAATCTTTATTATGGTCAAAGCAATTTCAATCAATATATGAGATCTGACAGACGAATAGAGGTAAGATTGAATTTTGAATGCCATTCTACTCCTGTTGGTTTATTTGGTCAAGACCAAAGAGCTGAAGGAAGAATGGAATGTAATATGGCAAGAATGAGGGTTACGCATAAAGCTAAAACAAGCACGGTTACTTTTAATTTCGACTCAGGAATCTTAAATGGTGTTAATGATTTTTTTATCTTTTATCATATTAAAACAGTAACTGGAACAGCAGATTTAAAAATAGATGGATCATCATTTGAATTTTCTGATACTTGGCTCTCAGGTGCTTATATTCCATATAATGATACTACTTCGATTTCAATTAATTTTCGGAATTGGGATAATCACGTAAATGTAGATAATGTAAATACAATACAAATTGATTATCTTTACTTAAAGTTAATAAATCCCTCAGATACCTCAGAAATTTCGGTTCATTTTAATGATGGCTTTTTAGATAATCAATTTGACACAAGATTCCTACAAATCTTTCAAATCGATGTTTCATTTGATTGTGACGTTTCCAAAATTGATGATAATTATGGATCTATCGCTAAAGTAGAGGTCATTGATCCAGAATCTGGTAATTATAATTCTCAAAAGTCTCTTTCCACGGGCTTGCAAACTTTTACTAATACTATTACTGAATATAACGCTATAAGTAATAATGGGTTTGACATTAAGATTTTGAATCGGAACTCAGAGATTACGATAACTTCTGATGTAGTAGTTACCATGACTTTTTCTTGCCTTTATGATGATGGATTAGGAGGGGAATATACATTTGAACAAGAATTTTCTTTTACTCCAGATCTTAATTTGGATCAAAATGAAGCAGAAAACGGGGATTATTCTGTTTATTCCGATATCGATTTTACCGAAGGAAATTTATTAAAGATTACATTAGAAGGGAAGGATTCAGAAGGATATTTTAATATGGTTGATTCTAGGCAATATGAAAACACTGGGATAATTAATTATTTTTTTAACATTTATAATATGGAAGAGTTATACGGCTTTAGAATTACTTATTATTTAGGAGGAGAAAATTCTCAAGTACGAGTAAATTCTCTCTATTTAACTGACCAACGGGATACTTCGGGAGTGGGTGCTGAACTAGAGGTTGATATTGACTTTCATTTAGGAATTGTTAATGATAATTCCTTAGATAATGTTTTATTGGGGTATCGCTATAAATTAGATTCTACGGCCGCTAATTTTGATTTTGCTCTCAAAACGACAAGTGATAGTTGGGTAACTCAAGAGAATTCATATGACACTAGTGATACTTGGATTACGAATACTCTTAACATAAATTCAAATTATTGGACAGAGGTTGGAGGAGAATATATTGTTACTGCTCGATTTTATATTGAAGGTTCTGAGCAGATGTATGCTATTCATGAATATTTATTATATCTCGATCAATTTTATATCGATTATGAGTATACCAAAATAAACCCTATAACTTATGATTTAGATGCCGAACTTACACAAGATATACATAATACATTCTTAGATTACTATGATGATGGTTATCCTAATTATGAAAAATTTTATAATATTACTTTTTCCTTTGATTATACGCTCTCAAAAGTTAGGGAAGATCATCCTGATTTGACTTTCGCTGAAGTGATTATAACAAATGACGAACATGGTTATTTTTATTCTGAGTCACTCACAATTTCAGAAATAGTGCAACCCTTTTCTAAGAATTTTGAATATAATTCTTACAATGATAATAACGGTTTTAAGATTCAAATTATACTCCAAAATGGAGAATTAGATATCATTGAAAATTCCTTTAATATTCAAATGGAGTTTGAATGTTTTGATCTTTCTCATGTACCTTGTATCGAGCAAGATCTGGTGATAGAGTGTCCTATAACTCTTAATGATCTAAATGAGCAAGAAAATGGAAAATGGTTATTAGAAACTTCTTGGGATTTAACGGATACAGATGGCCAACTTCAAGTTATATTGGATATAAAAGCTGATGATGCATGGTATAATCAGATTTTTACCAATATCTATACTACAAGTCAGACGAGTGAACAGTTTGATTTGCGTAGTATAATGAACACCTATATTCCTGGTTCACATTATTTTCAAGGTGTTTATGTGACGTTCTTATTTTCAGGGGTTGGGATTTGCGAGATTTCTCAATTTGATCTTAAAGATCTAAGAGAAGATCAAGTTAAACCCCAAATTCAGATTGAAATCCATAAAATATTTGATCCCGATTATGATATTAATGCAGCTTCGCTGCTTACAAGTTATAAGTTGAGTAGGTCTGTTGAGAGTTTCGAGTTTCAGATATTTAATCCATCTACCCTACTTTGGGACATAATAGATAATAATTGTGACGAATCTATTGAAAATAATGTTTTTAACATTCTTTCTTATATCGATTCAAGTGATAATAGTATTGAATTTAGGTTTGAAATCATAGGTTTACCTCATTATCCAGAAAATGAATTCATTCTTTATTTAGATCGATTTGAATATGACTACGAGGCAACTTGGATCTCCCCTCAAAATGAGATTACTTCAATATTGTCCCATACTACTAATTTGGATGGCTTTCTGGATCAATATGATTCAGAATCGTTATATTCCGATTATTTGCTAAATTATGAGATAACAATAAGTTTCGATTATTCTATAATCTCTAAGAATGAAAATTATCCGGATTTAGATAGGGTGAGATTTAAAGTTGAAAATAACGAGCAGACAGATTTCGTTGGATTTGATGGCTTAATAACGAACACAGGTCATTTTGAGCAGACATTCTTATACAATTCCTATCAAGATGTGGATGGGATTGAATTAAGTTTTGAAATTACAAATGCTCAAATTGATTTTATTGGAGAGCTAAATATTGGTGCGGTATTCCTTTGCGAGGAAGATCCTCTTGGAGGAACACTCTTAAAGCAAGAAGTAGTAATCGATCTTCCCGATGATCAGATGGAATTAACGGATGATGAGAAAAAACAGAACATCTTTATTTTAGATATGGATTACATTTTTAATGATAATGGAGGTTTAGGGCAATTTTCCTACTATATAGAAATAAAGACTGATGGTGAACCACAATGGAAAACTATTATTGATTCAATCCTATTTCCCTATAATATTTCAAACTATATGAAGGATAACGGTTATTTTATTTTCGATGACTTTCGAGTAGTACTTACCCTTGAAGGGAACTTAGCAGAACTAACTGTAAATTTCATTGACCTAAAGGTGGAAAAGATACAACCCAGTATTAAGATCTATATTGATATACCCTTCTCTTTAGGTATTGGGAAGTCTTTGGAAGAAGTTTCTCTATTTTATGATTATGATGTGGATGTACTCGATATTGATTCTTGTGGCCTCTATGTTGCTGATGGTACCATTTGGGAATTAAAAGAGACGATAGTCCCTGGAATTGGGTCTTTAGATGTTACAAATTATGTAAGGGGAAGCATTTTTGGAGATTATATAGTAAGTTTTATGATCGAAGCGAAAGGTCCTAAATTAAATATTTTATATGATTCCGATTTCAATTTATCTTTAGATAGATTCCAACTTGAATACAAATGGACTCAAACAGGTCCCCAACAAGATATAGAAGCGGAGATTATTAAAACATATGATTCAACCATTTTAGATGAATTCCTCTCACATGAAGGAATTTATGAAATTACAATTGACTTGGACTATTCTATAATTCATAAAAGTAATGATTATGATAATTACGTGGAATTTATTGTGCAGGATTCATTCCAAAGTCAATTATATTATATGAGTCTTTCAGATCAGATGAATACCATCCAATCTACCCCAATCAGTTTTGATACTTCTTTAAGTGGTCATTCTTTCGATATTAAGTTTATTATAACGAATATTGAGTTTGATATAGATAGAATTGAAATAAATATGTGGAATCAATGTAAATCTGACATAAATGATCCGTATCATAACCTATATCAAACTTTTACCACTTATTATCCATTTGAGTCAAATCTAACGAATTTGCAGAAAGAACATGGGTTATTTTTTATAGATATGACTTATTCCTTCCAAACGATAGATGATGGATTACAATATAATCCTTCAAATCACAAATTGCAAATAGAACTCAATATCATAACCGATTCTGGAACAATTCAAAGTTATGTAAATCGTTATGCTTCAGTTGGTCAAGAGACTATTTCTTTTAATATTAGAGCCATTTTAGGATCAAATATTGAATTTAAGGATTTCTATATAACTATCACCGTTTCAGGAGATCAGTCAGAATTTAATTTATTAGAATTTAAATTCTATGAACAAGTTCAAAAACCTTCAATAATTAATTTTTCAGTAAGCATAGATCCAAGCGTTCAATATGAAGCAAAAAATGTAGAATTGGAATTTAAATTTAGAGGAGAATTTATCGAAGAAATTACTGAGTCTTCATATTCGTTTATAAATATCTCTTTTTGGAATTATGAAGATCTATCTTATGATTCTTATCAATGTGCCTTAATAGGAACTTCATATAGATATGTCTTCAAGGTAAATTTAACTAACATAAATAATTTGGTTAATTTTACATTCTTTGCTCGAGATTATGCTCACCAGTTTGAAATTTATCTTGAAGAATGTACAGTTTACATGAATGATTATGTTAAATTATCACCTGTATTTTCTGAATCACAAGAACAATTTTCACTTGTAACTTGGATTAACACTAGTTCGGTGGCAAATCAAGGAGTTATTTATGGAGAATTTGCTGAAAATAGCGATGCTCGGAATTATATAAGTATATTGCCAAATGGGGCTCTTAATTATAGTCAATTCATTTCAAGTGGGGGATTAAGTGCTACAAGTGGACCTGGTTTAATAAACTTCGGTCATTGGACGCAAATTGCAGTAACAAAGGCAAAAAATAATGTAACCTTTTATAAAAATGGAGAGTACTTTAGTAGTATTAAATATACTCAAATTTATACTGGAGACATTCCACTATATGCGGGAATCGGAGCTCGATATTATAGTGATATGTGGAATCATGATCTCTTAGAAGGATTTCTAGATGATATACGTATTTATCAAGTATGTCTTACTCCACTCGATATTGAATGGTTGTATGCACATTCTTTGGGTGTCAATCAATCCTTATCCTTACGCTCCCCTCAACCCTATTATTTCATTCCAAAAGAAGAATATCGTATAATCGATCTTGATACAGGAATAATCGGTCCATGGGTTGAATTTACATCTCGGAATATCACTCAATTATCTGATTTAGGTAATCTTCCATCTAATTTTTCAATACAATATCGAGTGACTGATCCATCCGGGAATATTGGGAATTCCACTACATACAACATAAATAATTTTACAAATATTCTTTTTAGCAAGGAAACATCTCTCACTTGGACCAATAATCTTTTAAATTTAAATAAAATTGGAGAAGAAAGAATTCTTAGTTTCGCTAATGAACATCAATTTGGTGATATTCCAGAATTAGATGTATTTATGAACGATTTTTACTTCGGAAAGGCGGTTTTAAATGGCAATGAATATGAAATAAGCTTTGGTACTCAGAATAATATATCAACATTAGTTGGCTATTCAGAATCTTTAATTTCTGAAGATATTTATACAAATATTAATCCTATTTCAAAGGTATCTTGGGAAACAAGAAAAGACAATTACATTGGTGTAGTAAAGCATTCTTTACTTCAAGAAGAAATTTCTTTTATTAATCCTCTTGTATATAATGAAACCAGAGCCATCAATATTAATAACTTATATTCTTCGGAATTTGTCCTTGAAAATTTTATGAGATTAAGAGACGCATATTATATAAATAAAACAACAAATGAAAAAATTCAATTATTATTTTTACAAGATTTCGCTGTAAATACAGAGGGCAAGCTATATTTCCCTGAAACTTCATGTCTTCATAAATTTTATATAAATGGAAGTGAAATTGATCAAAATCTCATTTACTTTGAATATGACGCTTCTAGAAAGCAAGATCAGTTGAATTTGGAAAATGCAGATGGATTTTTTGTTAATCTTTCTGTACCAGCTGCATATGGTTCTAATATTACTATTGGAGGATTGGACATAAGATTCAATGATATTGAGGGAAATTCATTTGTAAAGCATTACGATAGCTTGGATTTACAAAGATATTTTGCAGCAAATAATCGTGTTGAAAGAAATATTTTTGGCTTTGGTAAAATGGTCAATTTACCTTTATATATAGATATAGATAAGCTTTCACTCTCCTCCCCAGAAATTTCTTTTAATTTGAAATATTTGGAATCTATTGACATTCTTGTTTCTGATCCAGAACATTGGCCAAATTCATTTATTGAATCTGAGGAAAATTATGATATTGCTAATTTACCGTATCAAAAAGTTCTCTTGCATGATATAAGATTATATAATTTAATTGCCGATCAACAGGTATTAAAAGATTCTGTAATATATTCCAATATAACAGTAAAAGCACCAAATTACTTTAATTTTTACGCAAATTCTTTCATTAAAATCCAAAGAATGAAAATAAATTTGACGGATATAACCCTTTTTTACAATAGAACCGAAATCTCAGCATTTACTAAGATGAAATATTCTGATATTATCGAACTTAATTGCAGATTCAATCATTCTAGTGACAAGATCCCACTTGAAGATTTTGTAGAAATTCCTCTTTCCTTATCCAATTTAACATCCATGGAAGACATCCTCAGCTTAGGTGGACTTCATTATGTTAATAAATTAGATCTTAACTCATTAGCAGGATTTACTGAAAGTTATTATTATTCCAAATTTACTGTACCCCGATTTTTATCAGTTTATAATCTATCTTTATACTCTTTAGGGTCTCCCATTCATGAAATTCTTTTAAACGAAACAATCAAAGTTGAGATAATCCAAAAAGACCTTGACTCAATTCGTCCGATTTTCTTAGAACAAGAATATTTCGAGGTGGAGTATGGAGAAACGATATTAATAAAAGGGTGTGTTGTTGAAGATAAAGAATATTTTGTTGAGGATGAAGTATACCTTTATAATTATCAAGAAGCTTTAGATAATACTACTACTCATAAGCTTCAATTTACTGCACCATATGATGATAAAGAGTTTATGAATTATAATGAATTTGCTATTTATTACATTGATAAAAATACTCAAATTAAACCATTATATTCCTCAATTGACGATGTGGATTATAAGAATAGAAATATTCTCTCTTATAAAGATCCCGAAATCTTTTACAAGAACAATGAATATTACCTTAATATTTTTTGGAATACAACTTCCCCTCAATTTATTGATTATGACACTAAACTTTTAATTTCCTATATTTTAAGAGGAGATCCAATTTCCCCTGTTTCATTTTCTCAAGTAGACGAATTTAATAGATCTCTTGGATCAAATCTCCTTGAAATACCTTTCGCAAAATTTGATCCGATTTCAAATAAATGGATAACTGAAGGAAATATAACGGATATTAAATCCATCCAACGGGAATTTTATAAACAGCAATTTGAAGGTTCAACTATAACTATTCATGGTCCAACCTATACATACGACTCTCAAGAAATTGAACTAGGAATTGGAGGTGTTACGATGCTTTCAATAAATAAATCTAATAGCGAAAATTTTGTAATTTTATCCCCAGATAATTATTCGTGGGATATAGATGAATTTGGAGATTTAACCATTCAATACCCTCATTATGATGTCGGAGATAAATTAGAAGTGCTTTATTATACAGCTCGACCAATTGCTTTAGATTATAGATCTCTAAGAATCAACTCTATTAAAATTGTTGATGCGGATAATGAAAGTATTTTTGTTGAATTAGCTTCATCAGATTATTATTTATGCGATGATCGATCTACCTTAATTTTATTAGATCCGTATAATTCCGCATTTTATCATGAGAATCTTACTGCATTCGATCTTGTATATATAGAATATTTTACCTCTTATGATAAATTGCTTGACTTATCCAACAATTTACTCATCCTACAACAAGATTCTCAAGGAAATTATATTCCAATTGATTATACTTCAATAGATTCATTAGGAACCTTTAAGTACGAGCAGAAGTTTTCAATTGATTCTCCCCTTTCTTTACCTTTAGGAGGCACAAGACTAAATAACATTCGATTAGCTTATTTACCATCCGAACTATATAATAAATCACGTCAAGAAGAAATATTGCTAAATTATGAGGTAGCGGGTCAAAAAATTTATGGATATAAAGAAAATGAAAACTGGTATAAAACTATTAAAGTGAAAACAACTCCAGATAAATCCAAATTAAAATTTATTTCAGACGGAATCGATGAGACTTTAATATTATCCTCATCAAAATACATCGAAAAGAGAGATTATCAATATACCTTTAACCCATTAGAAACATTAGAAAGCAATGAAGAATATACTGCGTTTCAATTGGACCTCTCTATAAATAATGATCATAAATTTAAATTTCAATTAACTGATAAAGAAAGTGGTCAAGCTTTGACAGATAAAATAGTTTGGCTTCAAATAGGATTTACACCAAAAGCAGAGACCGAATATTTAGATACTCGTTATACCACTGAAGATGGTTTTCATCCTTATTATGAGAGTTTAGGCACAGATTCAATAACTTTTATCGGTCCCGGAGAATCTCCATCAAAAATGTTTTCAAAACCTATTACTTATTCTCTTAAAAGTCCAGAAGGGAATATAACCAAATATGGGCCATATTATTGGAATTATGCGATAACGGATGCTCAAGGAATTGCAAATTTTGATTTATCTTTTAATAATAACTATTTGGATGATTATTATAGAATATTCGGAAAAGAAATAGACTCAATTGAAAATGTAACTCTCTATATTAGAGCATTTACTTCGCAATTTTCTTGGGAAGATTTTGCGATGTATAATAATAAAGGACTATTATGTAGTGATTCTGAAGATGTCTTTACAGGGGGAAAAATAATCGAAGATTATGATTTTGAGCAATTATTTCTAAGAGATAGTACATATGCAGAAGGTTTAATAAGACTTCATAAGCAAGATGCTATTTTGAGTGCTCAAGACACAGTACGATATGAGATGCCCGCATATAATGTAACAGGAAATCAATCTTTACCTTATGACCCCCTTTATCTTAATGTGAGACTAACGGGAGGAAAACCGATTCAAGATGGGCAAATATCTTTGGAAGAACTATTATCTATACGAGATGTGCATGATATGGAATCTAATGGAATCTCCCTATTAAACAAAAAATTTTCCCATGTTGCATTAGTGGAATTTTACCGATCCCAAGAATCTATTCCTGCAAAGTATATGTATTCCGAGATCGAAGAAAATGGAAAAATTATGTTTGATAACTTTACTACCGCAGAAATTGTTAATGAATTGGGGTATGGTGTTCATTCAATAAAAATTACAGTATTGGGTTCTCCTTTATATAAAGAAACTCAACCTGTTGTTATACCTTTTGAAATAATTACGGATAATTGGTTTAAGTTTGGTCAAAAGCAAACTAAGATCGATCTAATTGAACCACTGATAGCTTCTTACGGTCAAGCATATAGAGGAGAGGATCCAATGTATTTTGAAAGCAATTATCCCCATATTATAGGAACACTTTATGTAAATGGGAATTTTACCGATATTGGAGAAGAACATGATATTTCTTATTTTGATGTAGTTACATTAAACGTAAACTGTACGATAATAAATGATGAAGGAAATGAAGAAGAATTTCCCTTAAGAGAGAATGTAAAGCTCCAACCTTTTAATCATGATGGCTTTATGAAATTCGATATCGGATTAGGGCCAGAAGATGCTTGGATTTTAAATCTCTCGTGTAAAGTCAAATTAATTTTTGATATTTCCGAAAATAAGAACTCCATATATAATGAAAGTAGGAATGTGGAGATTGTTTTACTTGATCTCCGGGTGGAAGAAAACCCAACCTCATCAACTCCTACAGAATTATGGAGTTTATATGAAGATGGATTTGAATCGCATGATTCTGATCTTGAAATTCAAGTTGATCAAAGATCTGTAACCACTTTATCGGGAAAAAAGAATATCGGAACTCAAGCAGCAAACGAAACATTTGGAATTGAAGTCAATTATTTTTATTCAAACGAAGAGAATACCCAATTTCAAATTACTGATAATGATGATTTAGCTGATTATCTAAACATATTAGGATTAATAAATGTAACCGCTCTGTCAGTCACAGGAATAACGAATGATCAAAATTATCAATTCAAAGAAGGAATTGATTATATTTTACCATTTAATGATGCTGAGGTTTATTCTTTATCAGAATTATCTGAAATAAATTTCACTCAGAATGGTCAAAAACCTGATGAAAATAGTGAATTTTATGTAAACTATAAGTTTGATTTTGATTTCCAGAAGAATTTCGCAGACATAATTTTAGGGTATAATAATCATATTAATATTTCTACAATAGTATTTAATTTTACTTCGCAATCAGAAAAAGATGAAAAACCTTTATATTCAGAATTCGTAGATATTTTTAAGGGAGATGGGTTAAAATCAGATTATATTTTAAATTATAGTATTGCAGATATTTCTCCCATGTGGAATAACTCCGAAGTTGTTATCTTTAATGAGGATGAGTTAAATAAAACATATGGGATAATTCAAAAAGATATTTTTAATGGATTCCCTAGAATAATGTTTGAAACGCCACCCAATGAAAATTTTGAGATTAAATATGGTTTAAGGAGACAATATAATG
Source organism: Promethearchaeota archaeon (assembly GCA_037386725.1). GTDB lineage: Archaea > Asgardarchaeota > Lokiarchaeia > Sigyniarchaeales > SOKP01 > JARRLT01. The sequence continues at coordinate 16,198 of JARRLT010000002.1, read as the reverse complement.
TGGGAACAGGATTTCAAGTAGAAGATCAACCGATTTATGATTCTGTAAGGTTACTGAGCAGTAATACCTATGAAAATAGCATAATAAATGCAAATGGTGCCCTCCAAGCATCTTATATAAAAGATCCAAGCTTATATGTCGGATTAGATAAAGAAAACGACACTTCAGTTGAAATTTACAATTTACCTCTTTTATATGCTCCTGAAATAAATATGAGCTTTTTGTTTGATTCAGTTTGCGTTAATCAAACTCAAGATTTTGGGGAAAATGATACTTTAACTATAGATCTTTTCTTTGTATCAAGTTACGCTTTAGATTCATACTATTATGATTCAATCACTATTAACCTTAGTTATAATTCCCTTAAAGATCAATTAAAATCAGATGGAAGTTATAAGATATTATATAATAAAGATTTGCAAGCGGTATATGATTCTTATGGTACAAGTAGTTTTGACATAATATTAAGAATCTCGCAAAATACCCATGATCCTAGAATTATTCCATACCTCATAATCGATGAGTTTGATTATATATGTGATGATTATCTTCTTGAATTATATGATGTAATGCCTACCGATATTAATGGATCTTTAGATGTAGGAGCGGCAATAAATACTAATCATTATTTTACTCTAAATTCCTTAGATCTGATCCAACGTTATGGTGTACTTAATAATTCATTAGTAACTGTCGCTTTTGATGGGATCCAATATGCTGATATTATTTCACTAATCCAAGAAGAGGGAAATTATAGTCTTAATTATAGAGGTTCTCAAGAGACTTTTAGAGTCTCCCGTGATAATAATTATAAATTACCCTCCAATTTGGGGGTATTAATTGATTCCTATAACTTAGATGAGGATCTAATTGAATCAGGTTATCTTGACTTATATTATGGTTCGGGTACTGAGCTTGATGGGATTAAAAGTTATTCTAAGGAAGTCCATATTGAAAACATCAATCCTCTTTATGGAGAATATGAATCAGAACTTGTTAATAGAGTACCTGTATCTTGGGATAATACTTATAATATTACCGATCAATTCCTATCAACGGATAATATAATGGTTACGGGGAGTGTATATTATCATCAAATTTTTGATATCGGGTCTTCAGATTATATAAATTCATCTGTGTTATATTCTATATTCGAAGACTGGGAAGGACCTTCTATTAAATTTGGAGTGAAATTGCCAGATAATATCACATTAGCAGCAATTAGATCTATTTCAGCTCCATACTATTACGGCTTAAGTACGCAAGGATTTCCGATTGGAAGAGATCAAGGATCATATTGCATATTACCTTGGAATGGAGATTCAAGATCTTATTTCATACCTGAAAATATTCTAAATTCATCCTTTTATCGCTTAGCATATTCTGAAAATAAGAGTAAATATCTTCTCTTTTTTGTCGATAAATATTATTTCGGAAATAAAGGTTTATTAGATCCCGCAAGCAAATTCATGGTTGATTACTCGGCATTCCATACTTTTAAAGAAGGATTTAATTATGAAATTATTGAAGATCCTTTAAAACCATGGATAAGTCAAATTAAGTGGGATTATTCTTATATAGATGATGAAAACTTTAAATTACATCCAGACTTTAATGAAAATGATTCTTTTACAGTTCATTACTCTTCATTAGAATGGGATGATTTCAGTGAGGAGTATATTAAAGAAATCACAGACAAATTTGAATACCAACCTGAAATCTTCACCAATTTAACTGCTCAATACTATCAAAACAACAATAATGCATCGTTTTCAATAATGAATAATGTTCCCGAAAATCAATGGGGTAATGAACAGATATTCGAATACATCTATGCCATTATTCAAAATATATCTAACCCAGAAGAAAAGAGAATTCATAAATTTACAAATCTGGCATGGCTTTATTATATTAACCAATTCGAGAATTCAACAAGTTATTTCTATATTAACCTAAATGATCTGAGAGATGACGTTCCAGATGGTTTTGAAATAGTTCCTGAGTCTAAATTAAAGATTGAAACACGATTTAATTCTTCGAAAACTGTTTATAGCCTCAGTGGCATTCCATTTAATTACGAATATGTTGACAATAGTTTCTCCGAGTATCATCTGTCCTTAAGCATTAATGGGGGGGATCCAATTTATTCTAACTCTCCAGAGTTCAATAATTATGTTTTAAAAATAGAAAATAGATTAATATACTTTGATGAAAACGCTGGAATATCCCCCCAAAGCAATGTTGAAATCCAATATAAATGCAAATTGGAGCCAGGTATTTTGGAGAGAAAGCATTTAACATTATATACAAATGGTTTTTCAGATTCATTTGAAGAAGATCAAAGCATATATCGGGAAAAATATCGAAAGTTAAGTGGAGGGAGTATCATATCCCCTTTTGAATATTCCCTTTCTATAGAAGATAAATATTCTCTTTATCTTTCATATAGGTTTAATGAGAGAAACTATTATGAAGAAGAATTTACGATTAATTATACTGATTATAACTCCCAATTAGGCGGTTATGAGTTTACCTATATACCTTCACCTTTAGAAGAATATATGGATGAAATGCAAGTAAACAATGATGTTGCACTCAAGGTCTATTATTATGGTGAAAATGAGGAAATCGTTTTCTTAGAAAATAACGATTATTATGTAAATGAGAATTCTAATAAGATCGTTATTTTAGATAATGGAAACGAAATAACAACTGTAAATAATGTAACCAAATTTTTCGTTTCTTTTGAGAATGGAATATTTGATTCTGAATATGAAAGTTACTTATTTACTTATAATCCAAGCGAATCTGATTTAGAAGAAACTTTAAAAGTGTCAAATTGGGATATTTTGGGAGTTAATGGTCTTGATGTAATACCTAACTTAGACGCACCCTATTTTTCAAACGAGAAAGATATCGGTTACACGAATGCTAAGTGTCATGCTTCAGAAATAATGACTCATCTTAAATCTGGAGAAATACTTCGTTTTAATTTGCAAGAGGAGTTGGAGGGTTATGGGAATATTTTAAATAGATTTGAACAAGGAGATTTCATAAACTTATATCTCTCTACTGCCATCACTAATATTGAGGGTATAAACAGGTTTATTATTCGATTAAAAGATTCCAGCAGCCATTTAATAGATACTCAGTATATTTCCGCAGAAAATTACCGGAATTATGATGGTCAGTTGAAGATTTCCTTACCCCAAGACCATATATCAGAAGTTTCATTACTAGATATTTCAATAGAATTCAAGAGTACAGGTATTTATCATCCAGACAATGATATAAATCCCCAATTTCAATATGTAAAATGGGAGGGGGACAAATATTTCAATCATAATGGAACAGAATATGTTGAAATTAAGTTAGATAAGGATGTGGCTTCTGACACATATGAACAAGATAAAATCCTTGTTTTCAATGATGAACTTGAGGTTCTTGATTTTGTCGAAAAGAAACCTTTCTTTACTACCGAAGAAGATGAAGATGGGAATATAATTTCGTACTCCATTAATCTACCAAAGGAATACATTCTTCAAAATAATCCATCAGAGATCTTACAATTCAAAAATGATGATTTCTTATTGCTTAGGTATGACTCTCCTGTAAAAAGAGGAGCATCCTTAACCATCGGGAAAATGTATCTAGAAAGGGAAAGTTTAGAAAAAGATTATAATATACCCAAAACAGAATTACTTTTTGTAAATACTTACGATGAGTATAATTATACCGATTTTACTAACGAATATTACTATCAAGTTCCGATTGAATTAACTCCATTCGATACTGAATTTACCAATACCTATAAACAAGTTAAACTCGATTTAGATTTTAGTACTCTTTCCGATTTTGCTAGTGATGGATATATTGATTTTTCAGACTTGGTATTTACTATGAATGATCCGAGCTATGAATTAACGATAAATGAAGTTATGATTCGCAAAGAGTCCGGCGTAGCGAAAAGTATTCTTGAAACAGACTATGCTCGAGTATGGAGTTATTCAGAATTGCAGGTCTTTAATTCAAGCTCTAATCCAGAGCAAGATAAGTATATATTTGATCTTGATGCGGAGCCTTTATTTTATCCAAACTCATCGTGGGTTGAGAATTTAAAGATTTATGATGCGAACTATAATTATTATAGCGCAAAGGTTCTTGGAAGTCAAGATCAGAATTCTGTCCAATTATTATACAATACCACAGGAAATTATTTCTTCTGGAATACCAATTTCGATGAATATCAAGAATATTTTGGTAGTCAAGTTCAATTTCCAGTAATGATTGAGCCAGATACAGATTTATTTATTGAATTTTGCACAAATGATTCATGGGAAGAACCTATAAGGATTGATCAGCCTAATATAGACTTTAATTCTTTTGAGATTTATTATGAAAATGAATATTCATTAGATCCCTATTATGAACTTATAGATGGTCAATTATATAATAACCTGTCGATCCCAGAATATAATATCACTCAATATTATTCTGAATCGTTCAAGGTTTATGAGGATACGATAGATTATACATTTACGTTTGATATTGATTCTTCCTTGAAAGAGGACTTTTTCAACGTGAGTATCTATCGAGTGATCGGTCTAAATGAAACTTTCGGTAATACCAATATTGAAGATGGAGACGATTATATATTAACTTTAGATTTAGAAAATAATCAATTAAGAATTCAAGATATTAATCAAGACCAACATCACCTAGATGATTTTGATCTTATTACGGTTATTTTAAATTATACCGCAGGACCTGTTTCAAGTTATTCTGAAATCCAATTTAATTCTCGATGTAGAAATCTATATATACAGAACGCTTCAGAATCCTTTTATGATTATTACCTTATTTATTATGATAGATACGTAAGTTTTGGGAAAGAAGTTTTTTATGAGAGTATAACCGATTCCACCAGTTTTGAGGCGATAGATTATTGCAGAAATCCGAATATCATTGATATGAATACTAAGAAAATTCTTTGCTATAATGAATCAACTCTCTACGACAAATTTGGGCTATATTATGATAGTTCTAATATTTTATACAAAGCAGATATAGGCGGGGATGATGTTGTTGATTATAAGCAAACTATTGATATAGATAAGGATAATGTAATAGATATTATCCAATATGGGCAAGAAGACTCAGATGGTTCTATTGTATGGTATTTGACAATGCATCAATCATCTTCAAGTGAAACGAAATATGATAAAAATTTCGCCCAGAAAGATACGAGTTGGTTCAACTTAGACGAGCGCGAGTTTGCTCATTATACAACTGACAATTTCCTTTTAAATTATTTTAGAGAACTTTTAACCTCCTTTATTGGATTAGGACCTCTTTTTGCTGTAATGGTTCCTAACCTTGATTATTGGGCCAGAAAGATGCTAGATGAATATGTTAGCGTCGAGGAAAATATTGTGGAAGAGTCTCAAACCTTTTATCTTGATGATAATAAAGACGGAAATATAGATCATGAAGTTTCACATTATAAACGTTCCCAAACCTCAAGTTATAGTACATATTCTAAAGAGACCATCATAATGGCAGCTCAACCGTTAAGATTTGAGCATTATCTTATACTTCATCATATCTATAACATGATGGGTGTTGACAATTTACTCTTTACTGATGATTTAACGATGAATGCAATTGAAAATGGTTGGCTTGGCATTCAGCAGAGACGACTTGATACTTGGTTTGTTGATCAATTGACCGGTATCTTCAGTACTTTAGAAGCAACCTATAGAAAATTCGAAAGAATTACTAAAGAAGAAGTTAGTAAAACTTCGGTTGAAGAAAATTTGATCTATAACGATTGGAATAATGGTGAAATTGAAGAAACGAGGGTTTATTCAGATATTTTTGATTCATACGGAACCTCAATAAATGTGGGAAGCATGTTTAGTAATATTTTTACTTCTCACACGCTTACAGATATCAGTACAGGAGACACAATAAATGTCACATTTAATCCTCAAATCCCTTTTACCGATCCTTCAAATATTTCGTGGAATAGAGAAACATGGAACGTAGATAATGTTCCCGTTAAATTTGATGAACTTATAAGATCAAGCGGTAATGATATCGAACGAGAAAATCACTTTGAGAAAACAGTTACGATCACCATACCAAATCGCTATAGTCTTTTTAATGATTATCTTAAAGAAAATTCCAACACGATCACTGATGAAGGAGATGTCACATTCGAAATAGAAGGTGTGGTAATTACCCCAATAGATGGAGTTATATATACTAGTGACCTTGAAAAACATCAAGCGGGAATTGATAAGGTTTCCGGTTCTTATCTCTATGTTGATACTGATGGAAATTCATACTATGATACCATTTATGTTATTCAACCAAGCGATTGGAGCAACATTCATTATCATATAAATTCTAATGATATTCCAGGAAATATGATAGATTATTTTGATGATATGCCAATTAACGCTTGGTCTTCATACGATTATCTTATAAGTTATGAGGGAGATTATAAAGTACTTGCGATAGGTTACAATTACGATGGAGATCCAAATTTTGATGTATATGAAAAGCGAGATTTGAATGTACGATATAATGGGCTCTATGAACTAAGAATGGAGAATAACCACAATATACAAATCCCGAGTTTTATTATGTCCAATTATTGGGCTTTCGATTTTGGTAAAATTGACTTGGTAGAACAATTATTCCCAAACTTCGATAATGGAGAAAAAGATTATAGGGTAAAAGATCAACTTTTTGAGATTTATAAATTAATTCCGAATAATAATGAAGTGTATTCAGAATTTTATAAAGAGGTAAGAAGGAAAACTTTTTCAACCACATGGGATAGTTTCCTTAAGCGAAAAGATAGAGACGTAACTGATCAAATAGTAATTGGGACTTCTGCTGCCATAGCTGCCTTAGCCGCTAGAATAACTGTAAGCGCCTTAACATGTGGTATAGGAGAAATAAACGGATGGAGTGTTGCGGCAGGTATTGCAGCTTATACCGTAACTTATTCCCTTCTTAGTGAAGCGAACATGTTTATTCAGAGACAACATTCTGCGAGCTTTCAAAAAGCATTTACCTATAACCCAATTGGACAGCAGAGACAATCTACAAAATCGTTAAATCAAAAAGTAGCTTCAGATGTAGGACTAGCAAATTCTTACTTGTTTGGGCATCCCGGTGCATTTTATACCTTAGTTAAGACTATGGATTCAAGTAATCCATATCAAGCCTACGTTCTTACCTATCCTCCACGACCTAGTAAATGGGACGATCCCGAGAACTTCAAAAATACATGTAATCTTATCACTAATGGTGGATATCCTGGTCTGATGAGAGGATATGATTTTGATAATTTAAATTTGGATTATCTCTTGCTAACAGGAGATTATTATATCTATGAAGAAAAGGGTTATGAGTACAACGCGAATCTTCAATTTAGAAATTATAATTCAGTATAATCGAATAATTCCAACCGTTTTAAATCAAAAACCACAATATATCTTTGTAAATGAAAATGAAGGTCTTAATAGTTATACTTTACCTATAAATCCACTCTATAAACCTATAGTATTAAGCGAGGATCGATATTCCCAGCTTAGAAATTACAAAAATGCTAAAATAAAGATAGATGTCCGGTGTTCAATAACGGGCCTTATTACTAAAGGCGTTAATCCCTATACCGATATGAGCCGATCTGAAAAAGAGTTATATGTGGCTAAAGTTCCGATTCAAGAAGGTTCATTTGATTATCCTGTAAATTCTATTAAAGTATCATATTATTCTTTAAGAAAAGTTCTTCATAGAGAGCCCATTGAATGGGAGTTACAATCTTACAGGCATTACCAAGTAAGAGTCCCCATCGAGTGGAGAGAATATTACACCTATGACCTTACAGAAGAAAATAGCAAGCTATTAACCCAGGATCAATACGAAATTAAAGATGGAAACATCTATTTTTATGAACCACTTGAGGATCTTGTTACTCCTGTAATGAGCTCAGGTTCTGCATATTATACTGTCACTATTAATTTTAATAAACTCGTTAAGGAAAGTGATACCAATAGTATAAACGGAATTACTTATGATCAATTAGCACTCTATCAAGCCACTCAATATGCCATTATGGATTATTTCGCCCAAGCTACTTTTGCAGAAAGAATGTCCTATGTGATGGCAGAGGTAGCGCATACAACCAGGGTTACAATCGAATCCACGTTTTGGACCACTATAATTTCTACAGGGATGAATATAGGGACAGAGGGATTAATCTCGTTTGTAAAAGGAGGAACGGGGGCTTTGGTTAATTCTTTGCTTACTAACATTATTAAATTCCCTATTTCTCTTATAAAGGAACCGGTAGAGGAAGTAATCGAAGAGATATTTCTTGATGAATATATTGAATCATGGGCAGAAGGATACGCAACATCAAAGGGATGGGATCAAAACGCGATATTTTGGTTTCAAAACATACTAACTTCGCTTAGAGAAACCTTGATGGGTCCTTTAGGAAGATTAGCAATAAAAGGAGGTGCGTGGATATCAAGCAAACTAAAAATCGATGTATGGTCCGATTATCGATCATGGTATTCAAATGCAAAAGCGGAGTCGGGATTATCAAATTCAGAATTTAGAGCAAAGTTCGCCGAAGAGATTCGAAACCAATATAATGAAGCCGCTCGATTGGCGAGCGAGCAAAGTGCCAGAGGTGGAAAGGTAATTAATTTCCTTAAATCGAACGCTTTACGCGGTTTTCTAATGGCAATTCCTTCTTTCTTATTCGGTGACCTTTTCTCGGGATCGGTTGTTACTTTAACTGGTATTCTCGGGGATGTCGATGAATATGTCGGAGAAAAATTCAATAACTATCTCAAGAACAAAATAGCAGATTACTATAGAAGAAAAAATATGGCAAATGTGTTTGGACTTGAACCAACGAGCCCCATCGTACGGGGACTTATTAAAATAAAGACTTTCCTATTTGGAGATCCAATTCAAAGAGCCCTATTTAAGCGCGCTCATGAGAATAATCCTAGTATTGCTGTAACACCATTTATCAACCCAGATCCTCGAAATGATAGAATACCTTTCAAAAATCTCTTCGTAGAATACGATCCTCTCCAAGATATTGATACTTATGAGCCTCCAACCTATTCTGATTGGAGAAGTAACTTAGGTCCCAGTAGAGAACAACAATTTCAATTACTTAAAGATTTAGTAAAAGAAATAAAAACTAAGGTGCAAAATGTTAAACACTTGAGTCTTGAAGAACGATACCTTAGTAAAGAAGAAGGTACAACAATAAAATTAAGTATTGAAGGAGATAGCCTTCCACTTGCCTCCGAAGCTTCCACAATTGATCCCGATTATGAGTTTCTTGGAGAGAAAACTAGCTTTGAATTTAAACCAAGTTGGACCAAAAAGGTATTTGAGCAAGAAATTAGAAAGCAAATCTTGGATAAATATGGGAAAAAACTCAGAGAAGAGTATGGTTTAAATCGTAAGAATTTGGAAATAAAAGTGGTGTACGGAGGCTTTTCCAATCAATATGAAGATAAAAAATGGGACGACAATACTAATATTATTAATATCTTAAAAGAGATATACTGGGAAGAGACAGGGCAACCTCTTTATACCGATAGTGATGAGATGATCAAACAACAACTAGAAGATTATTTTACATCTGAGAGACCATTTAGAATATATTGGGTAAATAGAGAATATTCAAGTGACCTTGATACAGATATAGAGTTCCATCTTGTAACAAAGGATGCACTCATTTCATGTGATTTCAGATCGGGTTATAACCTTCAATATGCAATAGAAAATTTTAACGACTTTGAAAATATGGAAAAAGTATTTACTGAAGCGTGGGATAAACCAATTAAAGCTTTTAAGACTAAATTTAAAGAATTAATTGGGTCAGGAGTAGATTCAGTTGCTAAGAGAACATGGCTTAAAAAGAAATTAAAAACAATGACTGAAGAAACATATTTAGGAAAAATCGATCAAATTATGGATACTTTGGGTCTATCAGATGCGGAAAAGAAGGAATTTCATGAGCAATATGAGGATGAGTATAATGAAATGTTGCAAGATATAATCCAAACTAAATTTAATGAAGTACTTGATAAAACTTCTAATAATCTTATTAACTTTTATTTAGAGCGAGTACTTAAAATAGTCACTTATGAACATTTAATGAGAAATGAGTTTGGATTTCACAACCTAAAAACAGAAAATGAAATAGAAATTTCCCAAACAGTACAAGAAACATTTGCTGAATATGCTAATGATAAAAAGAAGCTTGAAGAATTATCCACTGAAATGAGAGAATGGTTATGTAGTGAAGGAATTGAAGTTCTTATACGCACTTTAACCGAAGCATTCAATCCCTTAAGCTTTGTTGGTGGTATGAAGTTGGATATAATGTCTACTACTTTTCATGGCTGGAAGGGAGAATCTGATTATTTCTTTAACTTAGAACTAAACCCAACTGACTTATTTGCGGAATTTTGGGCTGTTAAAGGATATTTATATGCGAAATATCAATTTGTGGAATTTAATCCTGGGCAATTTGATAGAAAATTGAATGAGCATTTTAGAGAAGTTTTAGGAAAAGATTCATATTCAGCTCTTTTAGAATTCTTAAACAATGAGATTGATATGGTTAAAAAATTCAAGGAATTTCCGAAAAACGGAAGAGAATTTGATGGATTTGTAAAATATTTAGCGCAGAAGCTTCCTGATGGTACTACTCAAATTAAGAAAAGCATTTCTACCCACATTAAATCATATCGAAGTTCGACCAATGAAAAGATGAAACGATCAGTCGAAAGAATCGTTGAAAATTTACCTGTTGATGTCATTGGGACTCTTTTACCAGAATTCCTTTTTCATTTTTCGAGAACAATGAGTTTGAAAAATGTTTTAGGTCCAGAGCATATTTCATTTTTAGTTTCTCCCATAACAGATTCAAGTATGATATATGAAATGTTCAAGAATTACGTAAAAATTACCAAAATAAAGGATATAAAGAATATTAAAGGGATATCCAAGGGAAAACTACATATGGAATTAATGGAACGAATTGTTGACTTTATCAATGGTAAAAATCTATTTAATGGATTGTTATCTGAGGGACAATGTGAAGATAAACTAGACGAATTTTTCAATACTAACGAAGCTTACTTTAAGATCAAAGAATTTGCACTGGAAATTTATTCTAAGGAAAAAGGTTTAGTGGAAGATATAACAAAATTTGCACAATTGTTGGAAAACTGGGATCAAGAATATGAAGAAATTATGGATACTTTTACGATGGATGCGGGAAAACTCTTGCGAGAACTGCCAAATAATAAATTTATATTGATATGGCAAGAGGTAATCGTTCACTATTTTAAGAGTGATATTAAAGCGCGAACAATATTATTTCCCGCAGAGTTCAAAATTTATGACTCAGCGACCAGTACTTTAAAAACAATTAATGAAATAGGAGATAGAGAAATTTCAAGTGTTATGGTGCATATGTATAACAAAAGAACTGGGGAACGAGGAATGATTTCTGCAATGTATCTTGAAGACCTTCCTACGGATTGGTGTTTAGGTTTTTACGATTCAGACAAACAGTTAATTTTACCTGACATCTTTATTACTGACGAAGAAGGTTATCTTTTAAACGGTCTTATTTCCCTTGACTTTGAGAATAAGCAATTTAAAATCGAGAAAGAAAATTGGTTTGAAAAATATCTTCACTCAAATATAATCGAAACTACTAGAGGAGATATGTTAATAAACCATTACCGATCAATGGTGAAAATTACAGGTGAGAAACTCATTCCATTTTTTCAGAGAGATATACTTAACACTCGATTTATTGAGAAGTATCAAGGAATTTTTCCTTATAATCTATACAAGGAATCGAAAATTAATAAAGGATATAACGAAGGTGTAATTATTAAGGAAGAAAAGGAAATTGATAAAAATGATTGGATAATAAACCAAATGGATACTTTATTTTTCAAATTGTATAAACTTATAGGTATTAAATCTCTTTCAGAGAAAATACAGGAACTTGCCTTTAGGGATGATCTCTTTAATCTACTTGAAGATAAAATTAAATATACTTATAACGGGTATCAAGAAATATTTAATACGTTAATAGGTAACTTTGGTTCGGACTCAAATAAATTTGAGGAAATTAACCGTTATGCTACAAAAGAATATAAAGATGGAATTTTAATTGATATAAAGAGGAATCCTTCTTTTGCAGGGAATCTAGGGTTTTTTAAAACTTGGTTTCAAATTATTAAAAAAGATATTGAAATACGTGGAGAGAATAGTTATTTCAGGAATTTTCCAAGAGAATATGTAGGATTGTCATTTGATAATGAAGAAGATATACCTGAACTATTTGAAGCTGTAAAAGAGCAATTATTAGATCTTCTCGGCTATCCTACATTAATGTTGTTGTATTTAGGGATTATGCATATTAGTAAATTAAATGGGCAATTTATTTTCAACTTCTGGGGTGTTGGTCAATCCTTTAACAATAATTGGGAAGTAGAAACAAGTAAGCATAAAAAAATTTCCTTAGGTTCGATGCTCTTTGAATCTAAAGTTATCCCTAATGGAAAGCGCGGGGAACACCCTTTTAGTTATGGCAGTAAAAACAAGAAAACCTTATATAATGCATTCATAAGTTTGTTTACTCAAGGATTTGAGATTTCCTTTGAATTGAATAATCATGAGGAACCATTATTGTTAGAAATAAACCCAAATAAAATTGGAATTACAAGATTCATTGACGAATTAACTAATTTGTATAATCCGAAAACGTCAACTGATTATTATAAAGTAACAATTTTTATTTACAATAGATATTGGAATTTTGTGAATGAAATTGAAGGTCCCGATAAAATTGTTAATGGAAAACGACTATTAATGGAAAAAATTTTTCCTTTAGTCGAAAAGGCGGTAACAGATAAATTGAAAAGATCTTGGCCAAATCAATTTGAAAATGGAAATCCTAAAGATTGGGTTCGAAGAACAGTAGAGATGGCATTATATACCTTTGGATATTATATAGATAGACCATCAAAAACTGAAACGCGGGAAGGTCGATCAAATTTAAATTTTATTGAAATTCTTCGGTATGCACTCTATTCTGGCACTAATGCTCTATTGCAGCTTAAAGGTGCAACAAGAGGTGGAACTGGTCCCCTTTCTACAATTAGACCAAATGATTTTTTCCATTCCGATTTTCAAGTGGAAGTACCATTTGAGATTTTAAGGTCAATAGAAAAGGATATCATTTACGCCTTAACTTTTACCCCCCATTCAGATTATAGTAGTGAAAACAATGAACATCAGCCCGGATATATACTAGATTATTTAGAGCATCTTAATGAAGAGAGAAAGGGTAGATTTAAAGACGCGTATATATTTTTCTATAAACTTTTTAAACAACATAAGGATGATGGTCCTTTTACAATTACTTTTTCAGCTGAAACCGGTGCTGGTATTAATATCGCAAGAGGATTAATCTCTAGTAAATTTTATGAATATGGAATCACTGAATCTCAAATTAAATTTGATCCAAAAAATGAGAACGAACTCCATGAAGCTATCCAAACTATGCTTTTTTACACTTCATTTAATCCCCGAATCATGGCGATTGTACAGCAAGGGGAATTAACCAATATCGATAAAATGACACCTCATTTCCTGACTTTTGGGCGCGGTAAATTATATGATACATCATATCTTCTTAGTAGCTCGCAGCGTGAACGCGATAGATTTAATTGCCCCTCGTGGTGGGGTGAAAAGGAGGGGGAGTTTCAAATGATTATGAGAGAATTTAATGGATATGATAATCATCTTGGTGTTTTCAGAGAAACTGATTTTGTTGACATTACCGTATTTACCAACAGGGGTACAGATATCGGAAGAGCACGGTTTATGTTCGAACATTTCGCAGAATTTCTTAGATTTTCTAAATTTGTTTTAAATTCATCCAACATTTGAATTGATTGATCTACTATTAAATCCTTGAGGTTGGAAAGATCTAAAATAAATTCCGGTAGCACTTTAATTTTATTCTTGCTGATTATTAATCTTTCTAAAGTTTTTAATTCTCTAATGAAATCTGGAAAAATTGTAAATTCATTTTTACTAATCAGCAATTCTTTCAAATTTTCTAATTTTCCAAAGGAATCTGGAAGCAGATTTATTTTATTATCCATTAATGAGAGACTTTCAAGAGAAGAAAGATTTCCAATAGATTCTGGTAATTCTTTCAATTTATTTTTATTTAAGTCTAATTCAACTAAAAGTTTTAATTTTTTTATTGATATTGGAATCTTTTCTAGATGACACCAATTTATAACTAATTTCTCTAAGTTTTTAAGGTTACCTATGTTCTCAGGTAGAGTTTTAATTGGTGTTTGGGTAATTATTAATTGCTTTAATTTAGGAAATTCCCCAATCCATTCAGGAATTTCAGTAACGTTCGGAAAATAAAGTTCTAAGAATTCTATATTTTTCAACTCTTTTAATACTAAAGGTAATTGCCTAAGTGTTTCGCTGGAAAGGTTAATCCATATCACTTTTCTATTCCTAAGACCGAAACTTCCGCCTACTAAATGTGTTCGATTAGTATACCTAGGCGGCCTAAGAACAAATGTTTTTTCAAATATTTCTTCTAGTTCTTTTATTGCGTTTTGATCTCGATCCGATCCAAACAATAAATCTCTTTCTTCAATCGAGAGTTTAGAAATGTAACCTTGTAGGATTAAAAAAGTTCTAACACTTTCATCACCTTCAATATAACGCTTCACTACTTCTTCTTTAAATATTCTTTTAGCTTTCGGATCACCAGCATATATGAGTTCTTTGAGTAATGGAAATGCCAAATTACTACGTAAAAACCTTGTATCATACCCATATTCAGCCCACGCTTGAAGGTTGCTGCAATGAGCCCAGAATTCTTCCTCATCCGATAAATAATCGTTTAATTTATCGATATCTTCCTCCCAATCAGGACCATGCGGTTCTAATTGCCTTCCCAATTTTTCAGCAGCATCATCAATGGAAGAAATTTCATTTATTTCTTCTGAACTCCACTTATCTTTTGGAATCTCTAATAATATGTATTTACAATGAATGAATTCCTCTTCATTGATATAGATAACCGTTCGTCTTCGTTTATGACCTGCTAATTTTTCTAACTTGACTGAGATGTACTTGTTAATTTGAAACTCCACATTGGCTCATTTCCTAAATTAATTCAATTTTGGCTTATCTTAAGTTATTATAAAATAATTTTATATATAAAATTAAGTTTGAAAAATTGGGACGCCATGGACGCTTGCTTGACGTGCAAGAGGTCGGGAGTTCAAATCTCCCTCGGCCCACCATTATTTTCTCATCATAATTTTACCAGAAGATATATTTAAATTATTCTACTTTAACTTTATATATAAAAATTATATCAACTCTTTAGAAGGAAAATAGAATGAAAAACGAAAAACTTTGTAAAGGCGATGTAGATTGTCAAAATTGTGAAATAGATGATTCTATTATATGTAAAGTTGATCCGAAACGAGTGAGAAACTTCGTCTTAGGTAACATTACATATCGAACTCTGGCAATTGTTATTTTTAGCTTAGTAGGAATCTTAAGTTCTCAATGGTGGTGGTTAATAACCTATGCTGGTATATTGGCTTTAACTTTTTTGGTAATTGAACCCTTACTGCTTTGTCGGCATTGCCCTTTCTATACAAAACCAGGAAAAACCTTAAAATGTTGGGCATTACGAGGAATGCCTAAATTATGGAAATATGATCCGTCTCCGACTACTAAGTTTGAAAAAAGAAGCATGGTAATATTAGGAGCATTTATAGATCTTTTTCCATTTATTGGGGTAATATTTGGCATCATTTATTTCATCTTAACCTTACCCGAATCGATTATTATTGGTGTTAGTTTAATTGTAATTACAGTTATTTTTGCAGGTGTGGTGTATTACTTTAGCAAGGTATTATTAGGTGACGCTTGTAAGAGATGCCCTAATCTTTCTTGTAGCATGAATAAAGTACCAAAGGCTATTGCTGATAAATTCTTAAGAAAAAATCCGCAAATGATATTCATCGACAACGGCGAAATGTATGTCGTCATCGTCGCTGAAATG
>JARRLT010000001.1:0-44743 GCA_037386725.1 Promethearchaeota archaeon | reverse complement strand
AAAAATCGTGAAAAACGGCTAAATTTCGTCTGACACTACTGACACTACTGACACTACAAAGCACTTAATTACTTATGCCATAAGTAATTATTTTAATGTCACCTAACACTATACGCACACGCCTATTTGACACTACGCTTGTAATTACTTATGCCAACAGTAATTATTTTACTGCCTGCGCAACTTTAGGGTGACACTACTATTCATTTGTATAGTTAATAATGTACTATACAAAAATATTATTTTTAATAAGAAAAATAAAATAATGCTTGCACAAAATATTATAATAGTATATACTATTATAGTATTTACAAGGCCCTGTATAGGGTTTACATATTTGTTTAATTTGAAGGAGTAGAATTATGTCTGAATTACTTATTATTGCAGTCATTGGATTCATTGTATTAATCATATTGATTATTACATTTTTCAAGCTTGACGGTGATGACTGCGGGCCGTTTTTATTTCTTGGTATAGTAATGACTGTTATCCTTATCGTATGGATAATCACGATGGGTAATCTAATTGTAGTTTTCTTTGTGAAAAATATTAAAAGTTAATCGGCCGTCGAGTTATCCTTGGCGGAGAGGAGAAGAATAATGAAATTTACAGTAAAACAATTTAAAATAGCTAAAAAATTAGTCGCTGATTTCTATCCGTTTAACGGTCTTGCAAAAAAGACAATTCGTGAAATGCGTAATGCTGTATCGGCTCATCCGATACACGACTGGTATGATGTATGGTGTGGCTTTGAGCGACATTATACCGCACGGGAAAAAGATTGCACTTCGACGTTATGGAGAGATCATGATAGATCCAGGTGTATTACCTGTAAAATCATGAACGCTTTGAGGACAGTTGAGGAAAATAGAAATAATCCTGGTGATATTATTCACCAGAAGAGAGAAGAGTAACTATGAAAAATATTAAGAAAATACAGAGGGCCCTGCAAAGCTTTTCCGATGCGGGGGCAAAATCGGTGGCATTCAGTGATGCCAAATTTGATTTCATTAATATGAATTCAATGTACGTGACACATCAACATGTTACTGTTGATCTTGGTCACGGATATGATGATGTAATTATTCTTGATGATTACATCGTACTGAAACGTTTTGAATGTGAAAAGGAGGAAAACTCTTTTTCAATTCCAGCATCCTGGGTGAAAAATGCCCTGGCAGGGCTGCCTGTGTGGGATAGTTTCCCGGCATGGTTTCAGGATGCAAAGCTTCTTTCGGTTTACATGCCCGACAGATTCAAAGGCTATGATGATGAAACTGGCAAACCGATATGGGATGTCAGGCCAGTAAATATTGAATCAATCAACCCGGTTAGGTTTCATTTTGATGACGATAATCCGGAAGATGCTTTATATGAAGATTAAAACGGCAGGGGGAGTGAAAGCTTCCCCTCCTCTCCGGGTTGTCTGTGAGGGAGACCCTGTGGGGTGCTGGGTGATAGTCAGTAAGTCGACATTGGCGCCAGCACAGCAGACAACCTGGACGGGAGTAAGCCCGGGAATACTCGGCCCCCAGGGTTAAGGGGAGAGGAGAGGACTATGGAAATAAAATTTTTTGATATTATTACTGAATATGTCAAAGAAATAAGAAAGGCCATCGATGGCTTTCAATGGCTACATGTATTTGACGAAAATGAGCGCCAAGAACTTTGTTGTGGCATTGAACCACAAAATGACATTGAGATTTGGTGTGATCCTGACAGTGATTATGCCACTGTCGATTTGGTTACTCCGTCTGGATTGAAGCAATCAATCTGGAAAGGAGAAATAAAAGCAAGGAAAAAAATTAAAGAACTTGTAGAAAAATATCATATCAGATTTTCAAGCCCCGGCTACGAATATACCGGAAAATCTAATGGATGTCTCCATTTCAGATCGAACGGAGAACCGGTTAATAAATTAGTAGCTGATTCTTCTATTACAGAAAAAGAATTGCAATATATAAGAAAAAATGAACAGGAAGTAAGAGATTATATACTTTCTTTACATCCTGTTTTTCTTCCATTACATGATTAAAAACGGCAGGGGGGAACCTCGGTTCCCCCTCCTCTCCGGTCGCTTCGAGGAGCTACCGGACGGTTACCCGGCCCCCCAGGGTCAAAGGGTTAATGGGGGAGTAGAGAAGAGGAATGAAAAAAGTAGTCACACATTATGAAAGTAAGACATATATTTATTATAATAAGGTTACTCAGGATAAATATATTTCTTATCTTAATGGTTCTGTTATTAGAACTACTAAGGAATTATATTTGTTTTATTATGGAATATGTGTCGTACTTGATGAGCAACATCCTGATTTTAAGTATATTCTTAATATTATTGATGATACACTTGCTGAAAGCAAATCTAAACTCGAAAAAATACAAATATATTGTATAAGAAGTTTAGATATTAGAAATTTTGAAGAGTTAATTCAAAAATATATTGATACTGCTGAAAAGCAGGGAAAGGAGATTAAAGTTAAAGAAATTAAAAAAATATTAGATTTATAAGAAAGAAGAATAAGAAGAAGGAGGAGGAGGAATAATAATGATAATAAAGCATAACAATAAAATAATAAAGCGTGATATAACTATTAGATCATGTTGGAATTGTAATTCGGCCCATGAGCATCTTAAAAGATCAAACAAAGTTATTATATGCTTCATTTGTGGTGGATTGTATTATAAGGGACATAAGTTACAAAATAATTCAATTATAGAGGGGTAACAATGAAAACTTTAAAAATGGATATGCATGAATTAAGAGATACATATTTACGAGCTATTTCTAATAAAGCTTTAGTGCAAATATTTAAAGAAATATCTTGTGAACCTATAGAATCAATAAACTTGGATGAGCCTAAAGAACATACTTTATTACAAAAAGTTTACTGTAATTATCCTACATATGTATCTTTGTACAATTTTTGTACTATGATTTTAAATGAAATCGCTATTAGATGGGTTTCTAAAGAAATTGTAAAACCTATTGAACAAACAACAACTGAGAATTTAGAAAAATACATTCCTTGTAAATATTGTTATAATAAAACAAATATGCTTGGAACTCAATTGTGTGATAATTGTTATGAAATTGAAACAAGACTTAAAAATAATCCAGAATTAGTTATTAAAATTCATAATGAATTATGTTTACAAAATAGAATCAAGCGCAAAATTATAGTGACTTGTAATGAATGTTCTTGTGTCATAGGTACAAGAGAAAAAACTAATTATTGTAAAGGTTGTGGAAAATTTGCATGTTCTGAATGTGTTGACACCTTTCTTAATAAAAATGAATTATGTGAGAAATGTGAACAAGACACACAACCAAATAGGAAAATAAAGGATTAACAAAATGAATATAGATATAAGAGATTTGTGTGAAGATTATCAAGCAGATTTAATAAAAGAAGTGTGTAATATTTCTGATCAATTGTTAGAATTTCTAACAGATGAAGAATTACATGATTTGAAAAAATCTGTGGATTATCTTATTAGTTCTCGTGAAACAGCAAAAATGGAATATAAAAGAGAGCTGGACACCGCGGAAAATTCATAGTTTTCCAGGCTCCTGGTCAAAAGGCGGTAACGGAGGAGTTATTATGGTAAATAACGTGAGGAAGGTTGCTATATTGTTGTATCATACAGGACCAGTATGATATGTATCAATATTGGTAATCTTCCTCGGAATCCGTTAAGAAAGGATAATAAATATGAATGAAATAACAGCTTATAAAATAAATTATAGAAAACTTATTTATATAACAAATAATGAACATAATGAAACTCATTATGTTCCTAATAGAGCTTGGGATATTTATATTAGAAACAGAAAGACAATACCCCATCTATGTATAATCTGTAATTCTGTTAAGGAAGCTATTACAAGAGCCACTATAATCGGGGAATTGTGAGAGTCGCCTTATGAGACTTATCAGGGACTGTCGTATAAGGGTTAGTACACCGGGTCTTCAATCCGGAAATGAGAGTTCAATTCTCTCCAGTCCTATTGAAAGAAATTAAAATATTATATATTTCAAATTGTTTTCAGTGTTATCATCATAAGAGTGCGTTCTTAGTCGGTTATTATTGTGAAATAACTAAATTGAAAACTAATCCTTATTGTTGGAAATATATCTTTCCACCATTTTGTCCATTAGATATAAGTTGAAAGGAAATAATATGTATGAAAATCAATCCTTTATAATAACTATTCCAACATATAGAAGATCCCAATTTATGTTGGATGAAAAAGGCACAATAATATATTTAAATAAATTCTTATTGGGACGGACAGTACTGTGTTGTCGTATTGAAGAAATAAAGGAATATACTAAAGTTAAAGAATACTATTGTACTAATCATGAATACTTTAAAAATATTTCAAATATAGTAGAAACAAGGGATAGAATTTTAGAATATAGTTACAATACTATTCTTGATATAAATAATAAATCAGTACCTCTTAAATATTTAATAATGTTGGATGATGATATTAAATTTGCTTATCGTCCTGGATATTCTAATATTTATAAGGATATGACAAAAACAATTTTTGAGGAAATGATTAAAGAAATGCTTCTACAGTGTGATGGGGAGCATCCCATAGTTGGAATACTTCCTCGTCAGTTTAGTAATAATTTCAAAACTCATCATATTGAAAACCATAGAATAATTCAGGTCTATTGTTTCTATTTACCTGTTATAAAGAAAACAGGTATTCATTTTTGTGATGCAGGTTTTCCTTATATGACTGATTATTATTTTATTTTAAAAATGATGCAATTGGGATATAAGAATCTTGTATTATGTAAATATACAAAAGATGATACACGTAATACTGATGGAGGATGCTTTGTAGATAGAACAGTAGATAAATTAAATAAGAGTGCTATGGGTTTATATAAAACATTTCCAGAGTTGATTACATTAAATTGGAAACGTGATAAGATTTTAGGAAAGTATTTAAATCCCCGAATAGCATGGAAAAAAGCTTATAAGGAAAGATAAATGAAGACACAATTCAATTTAAAAAATCCAATAAATGGTGATGAAACTGTTATGTGTTTTGAAAAAGAATTCAATTTATCAAAAAAAGATTATATTTATTTAAAAGAAGATTATTGGTATGTTATTAATATAACACATGATTTAGATAATAGTTTAATTAAAATTGATTGTGTTCATACAAGTTATGGAACTACATTTTTAATATAAAAGAAATGGAGAAATAAAATGAATAATGTTATGCTTGATTTAGAAACATTAGGTGATAGTTCGGATGCTGTTATTTTAGCGATAGGTGCTATTAAATTTGATGTAGATACTAATAAGTTAGGTGAAATTTTCTATAGAAATATTTCTATAGAAAGTTGTTTATATAACGGATTAACTGTTACTGGGTCAACAATAGAATTCTGGTTAAAGCAGGATAAAAGTATAATTGATTATTTGTTTAACCCTGAACCTATTGATCTAATTGAAGCACTAATACAATTCAGTGAATATTTAGGATCTAAAAATTGTTTGATATGGGGTAACGGTTCGGATTTCGATAATGTAATTTTAAAAAATGCTTATTTAAGGTGTAATTATTCATATCCCTGGAACTTTCGTAATAATAGGTGTTTTAGAACATTTAAGAATGAAATATTTATTCATAACGAAAAAATAGATTTTCATAGACAATTACATCATGCATTAAACGACGCAATTTTTCAAGCTAAATATATGTTAAAGGCTTATGAAATGATAAGAGAAGGTAAAGTGATATTGTGAGTTATACTATACAAATAAAAAAAGGTCAACACATTTTTTTAGAACCAAATTATGTTATAGTTGAACCTCATAAGGGTTGTACTAGAAAATGCGAATTTTGTGGAATACGTTTTGAAGATGGACATCATGATATGGAATTGGTTACTTTTAAAAAGATTGTTTCTGAATTAACTCCAAAAACAAAGAAACTTACGTTTATTCAACATGGGGAGCCATTATTAAATGAAAACTTGGAAGATATGATTTGTGTTGCATTGAATAAACTACCTAAAATTCAAATAGGTATTGTAACTAATGCTGATATTCTTACAAGAAAACATAAATCTATAAAATATTTAATGGAACTATACACATCAGGACTGGATATAGCTATAGTAGATTTATATGATGTACAAAGTAAAGAATTATTTAAAGAACTGGTTAAGTCTCAATCAACCTTTTTTAAGTATAATCATATTAAGATTGTTGATTTTTATTCTTCTGGTATTGATATTTGGACTTATCATAATAAAAGAAAGTACATGGTTATATGTGATGATTCAAAACAATTTAATTCTGATGGTTCAAATAAAAGATGCCTACATACATGGGCAGGAAATTTAGATTATAGAGTATTTTTAAAATACGGTATAGATATTAACATTTTTCCAGTATTGAAACCATGTGTTGATCCGTATAAACACATGGCTATAGGATTTGAAGGAAATGTACATCTATGCTGTTCTGAAGGAAGTGAAGATTCTAAACTAGGAAATATTCTAATTGATGGATTAATGAATATATGGACATCAGAAAAGTTTCAAATGTATAGATATGCATTAAAACTAGGAAGACGAGATATAATACCTTCTTGTTATTTATGTCCTAAACCGAGTTTTAGATTTGGATTATACCCATATTGGGGAGAGCGGACTTATAACGTAGCCGAATTGTCAAAATTCTTTTGTGATAACAGTAAGATGAGGGGAAATTTATTAAGTAACCTAAAATATTATGATGAAATAATAGGTTTAAATAATCCTAATATTAAAAGAAAAATCTATGAATAAGCACACAGATTTAAACATGTCAATAAAAGAAGGAAAGGTTATATTATGAATTATATAGGTAATTTTCATAGTGCTCTTAAAAATCCACAATTAAAAGTTTCTCAAATTAAAAATCTTATTAAAGAATTATCAAATGAATTGGAAGATATAGAAAGAATAGATATACTTACACAAGAAAGTTATCAGAGAATAGCAGAACGTAATAATATAATTATAATGAGACTGCAAAAAGATTTAAACAATTCACAAATGTTAAATAATGAATTGATTAAAGAGAAAAATATAATTCAAAATAGATTAGAATTTATGAATAATTTATTAAATGAAAAAGTTAAAGAATTTCTTAAACTTAAGTTAGCCTATAAAAAATTAGTAGACTATAAACATAAATATAGAAAAAAATTTAGTACATGGCTGAAAAGGAGATTAAAAAATAAATGAAACAATCAGAATTGTGGATAGAATGGATGATAAATTCTTTATCATATAGTATTATGCTTATACAAGAAATCCCTATTAACCAATATTGGTTTACTTTTCGTGTAGTCATGTATTTTAGTGATTACACTGCGAGATTATTAAATTAAAGGAGTAATATTATGAATCCAGAAGAAACATTAAAGTTTTATAATAAACAATTAAAATGTATACAACAACAAATTCCTTTAAGTATTTTTTATAGTTTAAAGGTAATTTGTCCCGATTGTGGAAGAAAAGTTGGAATGATAAATATATACCGGTGCTATCAATGCGGCTTATTTATATGTGGAAAATGTGCCGAAAAGCATTTCGGTGTTAAACGTAAAAATAATATAACAATTACAAAAGGAGTTATTAATGAAAAATGTTAGATTATCAATTAAAGCCCATCTTTTATTTAATGCTATAAAAGCAGCTTTACCTAATACTTCACAAAATTTTAAAGATCAGTTCATAGCATCTATTATAGATTTAACTAATTCATTTGAAAAATCAGATAATGTCTTTGATAGAATAATATGTGATTGTATTATGGAAAGTATAGAAGTTAAGGAAGAATAAAATGGAAAAATGTGATTGTGGGGGAACATACTATTTTAATAAATATTGCGGGTGTTATGTATGTTCTTTATGTAATAATCATAAAGATTTAGCTCGTTGTTATTGTGGTTGGAGTTTATCGGGTCGTGATGGAAATAAAGAATTAAGGGAAATGGGAGAATGTGTAGATGAATATTATTAAGGAGAAGACCATGAATTTGAATTTATTTTTTAAAACAGCTTATGAAAGGCACAGAATATATGTATTGAAAAAACACGGATGTCCTAAACCTTGGACTGAAGATAAAATATTTCAAAATTATAGATTTTGCTGTACATTTAGACATCTTGATAAAACAAGTCAATGGATTAATCATAAACTTATTCACCCTAATTATGCTAATCCTAATTTATGGAGAATAATCATTATTGCAAGATTCATAAGTAGAATATCCACACTTAAAAAGGTTAAAGTTATTTTAGAAAATTACCATGATTTTGTAGACGCTTTAAAGGAAATATATAATGAATTAAGAAGAATGCAAGCAGCTGGTGAACCTATATTCACTACTGCTTTTATTGTTAATAGCGGGTTAGGTGGCGGTCAGTATGTAGATAAAGTTTCATATTTATTTATTCTATTAAAAATTATGATACGTACATATCCTAATTTCGATGAAGAACTTATATCTACTGCTTCATTACAAAGTATATATCATAAGTTAATGGAATTTGCGGGTATTTCTGAATTCATGTCTTATCAATATCTATGTGATTTTAAATATAGTAACCGATATTTAAACAATACTGAGGATGATAACACATGGGTAGTATTGGGAATAGGTGCTAAAAGAGGATTAAGAAGATTATTATATAACAATCATAAAGGTGGATTAATAAATCTTAATGATTGCATATACATTTTACAAGAATGGAAAAAACATGTTGAAAAAACTATAGAAGATGAATATACAAATACATACTGTGATTTAATGGGCTATTGTAAGAATGAATTTAATATAATTGATGAATATAAACCCTTTACTGATTTAAAATTACATAATGTTGAACACTGGTTGTGTGAATATGATAAATATTGCAGGGGTGGAAGTAAGAAAAGAAAATATAATGGTGGAGGATAATAATGATTAGATTTTTAAAACCCTGGATACCTTTTATAATAATTGTACTTTTAACTTATTTGAGTATTATTTTAATAAGTTTATTAAAGGAGGATAAATTGATTATTGAAATTAAACCTATAGAACTTAATGGAATTTTATATATTTCTGTAAAAGATATGGCTACTATAACTAATCGTACTGATCAGACTATTTATAGTTTGATAAATAACGGTAATTGTATAAGAAAAATGAAAAGCCGAAAAATAGGTTCACAAGTATTTATACCCTATACAGAAGTTGTAGAATTTCCCTTTACATCGGCCGGAAGAAATGCTTCTGATAATGTATATCATTATACTTATGAAGGAGAAATAATTGAATAAACGAATATATTATGTACATATGTGCTGAAAATACTGATAATGTTTTTATTCTAATTGCAATAATTTTAAAGGAGGATTAATGTCTTATTTAATAACTTCATCTTTAATCGGTAGTATAAAATGGTATCAAGAATGTCCTTATTCTTGGAAAGAAAAAGCTTATTCTGATTTATCTAATATGCTTAATAGAAAATGGACTACTCCCAGCAAACCTGCTCAAAGAGGTATAACCTTTGAAAATTATGTTTATAGATTACTTTCTAAATCTACAGATATAGATTCATTAAACTGTTCTAACTATTTTAAACAGGTGCTACATAGATGTAATAGAGGAATCTTTCAGGAAGTAAGTAAATCTTTTATTGTAGTTGATGAAATAGAATATTGTTTATATCAAAAGGCTGACGTAATTTTTGATAATGAAATTATAGATATTAAAACAACTGTAAAGTTTAATAAAGATAAGTATTTAAATTCTTTTCAACATATTATTTATTTACATAATACACAAAAAAGAAAGTTTACTTATCTTGTAGCTGTATTTGAAGAAAATACAGATAAGATAATTGACTTACAAGAAGTACGTATACAAGTATTTGAAAATCAATTAAAAGAATATGAGAATAAAATAATTGCTAAAATAAAAGAAATAAATAAGTTTTTTGAAGAACATATATATCTTGGAAAAGCTTATTGTTCTATATACAGTAAACCTAAGAAAGGATAAATAATGAAACTTAATAAAATTATTTATGAATTTAAATGTGAGAAATGTGGTTATGTAATAAAAAGAGATGAAAAATACGGTGAACAAGATGTGGTTTGTCCTATGTGTTACAAGAATACAAAGAATAATTTAAAAATTCCTAAAATAGTTGTCACACGGCATAAAGACCTTATTTCATTTCTTAAACATAAAAAGGTGATAACGGATGATACTCCAGTTATATCTTATGCTAAATCCAAAGACATTATAGGGAAACATGTAATTGGAAAATTACCTTTTCATATGGCGGCTAACACTACATTATATTCTGAAGTTAGATTAAGAACACCTGCGGATAAGAAAGGTGAAGAATTAACAGCTGAAGAAATTGATTTTTATTTTGTGGACACTAACACTTATTGCATAGTAAGAAAGGGAACGTTATTATGATAGTTAAAACAGAACCTTATAAGCATCAATATGATGCTTATGCGTATTTATATGATAAAGAATATGGTGCCCTGTTTATGGAACAAGGTACCGGTAAAAGTAAGGTTGCTATAGATATAGCTTATAATCGGTTTCTTGAAAATAAGATAAATGCTGTTATGCTTATAGCACCTAACGGGGTGCATACTCAATGGGCTGAAGAACAAATTCCTATACATTCTAATAATTATAATATTAAAGTCTGGGGTAAGAAAAAGAATAAATTATATAAAAGAGTATTAGAAGAATTTGTCAATGAACCAGAACGATTAAAAAGGTTAAAATGGTTTTGCATAAACGTTGAAGCATTTTCAACCCTTAATAATATAAATATATTTTTAGAATATTTATTTAACAATAATGTTATGATAATAATTGATGAATGTACACGAATTAAAAATATTAAAGCTAATAGAACATTTAATATTTGTTATAATTTAGCTAAGCGGAAATTAGGAGGAAGAAATGGTAATAAAGTATTAAAGATTATACCTCTAAGTGCATATAGGCTTATACTAACAGGAACTATGATTACTAATAGTCCTTATGATTTATGGTCTATGTTTGAATTTTTAAAATTCAGATACTTTGGCTGTGATTATTTTTCATTTAAAAATAGGTATGGTATTTCAATAATAGATTCTAATGTGCAATATGAAAGGGATTTTACACGTAGTATTAGAAAAGATGAAATACAAAGCGTGCTGACATATTATAAAGAAAAGAATTATACAATAGAAAATATCGCTGCTTTAATGCGTATACAAGAATCCAATGTTAAATATATAATTGAACATCCAGATGTAAATATACCTTATAAACATTTAGATGAGTTGAAAAGAAGAATTAAACCGGTTAGTTTTATTATAAGAAAAAAAGATTGTTTGGATTTGCCGCCTAAAGTATATGAACAAAGTTATGTAGAAATGAACACAGAACAAAAGAGAATTTATAAAGATTTGAAAAATAGATATTTAGCAGAATATGCAGATAAAGAATTATCTGTAGTGAATAAAATTAGTTTATATATAAGATTTCAACAGATTACAGGGGGCTTTTTTCCATACTATGAAGATAAATATAAAAAATATAAAACGATACCTATAAGTAATAATCCTAAATTAAAAAGGTTAAAAGAAGATATTGAAGAAACTGATGAAATTTTAATTATCTGGGCTCGCTTTACTGCCGAAATAATTCTTTTATGGAAAGAATTACAGAAAGCGTTCCCAGATAAATATATTGCAACTTATTATGGTAAGACAAGTGATAATGAACGTAATAGAATAATAAATGAATTTAAACAAAATAAAATCAATATTATTATTTTAAATCAAAGTGTGGGAGCGTTTGGATTAAATCTTCAAAATAGTAGTTTTCAATATTTTTATTCTAATACATATTCGTTAGAGCATAGAGATCAGTCCGAAGATAGGAGCCATAGAATAGGTACTAAAAAGTCAGTACTGTATAAAGATATAATAATGAGAAATTCTATAGATGAAAAGATATATAAATTATTAAAAGAAAGAAAAAATTTGTTAGATTATTTTAGGGATACAAGTATAGAGGAGTTTTTAGGATGATACCTGCTGCAAAACAAATAGATGTAAATGAAAGATTTAAAGATGAATGTATTTATCCTATACTGTTTTCTTGGTGTATAGATTATGAATATAATGTACCGTATCCTTTATTCTCAGTAAAATATACAAGCATGAAGGACCTTTTAGGATGAAAAGTAAAATTAAAAAGGAGTAAGGATTATGGGAAGAATGGATTTTGTACCCTCGGGTAGTAAAAAACAGGAATGGAAAGAACAAATTGAATATTGTAAAAATAATTTATATAAATTAGAAGAATGGGAAATAGGTTTTATAGATAATATGGATGAAAGATTTAATAAATTTGGTGTGTTGACTTTTAAAGAATCAAATTTATTAAGAAAAATATTTTATAAAATTTCATAGGAGGCGTTATGAATGCAGGTAATATTAACGATTTATCTTTTCTAAATGAAGATAAACAAATAGAAAAAAGTGAATTACAAGAATTGGTTGTATTGTGTGATAAATTGCGTTATGTTGAAAAAGAAATACAAAAATATGAAGATTATTTAGCTACATTGAAAAATAGAAAAAGAAAACTAAGTTCAGAAGAAATACCTAATTTTTTATTAACTAAAGGTATTTCTTCTTTAACCTTGGAAAATGGGTTAAAGATAAGTATAAAAGAACAAGTTTATATTTCTCTTCCTAAAAAGGATTTATCAAAAAGAAAATCGGCTTTAAAGTGGATAATAGAGAAAGGAGGTGCGAATATAATAAAAAATGAAGTACGTATAGAAGATCCTGAAAATCGTGTATTGAAATTGTTAAAAGATAATAATGTATTATTTAATCAATTTCAAGATATTCATTCTTCTACTATTAAAGCCTGGATTTCTAGAAAATTAGGTGTTTCTAAAAATAGTATTCAAGAAATTGAATTATCTGAAATACCTAATGAATTAAATGTCTATATAGACAAACAAACCATAATAAAATAGGAGAATCTTTATGTCAGATATTAAAGAAAATAATGCAGATTTTTTAAATGATTATGCCGGTGATGGTTTAAATGAAATAAAAATGGACGATTTAAATATTCCATTTTTACGAATTATACAAAAATTATCACCACAGATTGATGAAACAAGTTCTGATTATATTGAACATGCTAAAGTCGGTATGTTTTTTAATACCATTACAAAAAAATTGTATGGTATGGAAATAAATCTTGTTCCATTTAAATATCAAAAGGTGTGGATTGAATGGAAACCCAATAGAGGAGGTTTTGTTGCAAGTCATAAACCTGACAGTATTCCGGTTGATCAAAGTGATTTTTCTGAATGGAAATATAACAATAATATAATACAAGAAACTTTATTATTTTATGTTATTATAGCAGATCACCCTGAAGAGGGTCCTTTGGTATTCGCCTTATCAAGTACCGGTATTAAACATGGAAAAACCTGGAATAATTTAATAACTAATACACGATTACCTAATGGAGACAGAGCTCCTATATACGCCAGTGTATGGAATATTCAATCTGTTCTATGTTCTAATGAACAAGGAAGCTGGTATCAAATTGGTTCAAAATCAGCTGCTATTAAAAGAGTAGGTTTCATCAATAAAGAATTGTTTACAACTTGTGTACAGCCTTTAAGAAAGGAGATTGCTAATAAAACTGTCGATTTAAAACAGTTAGAAAATTCTTCCAATAAGGAAGATTTAGACACTGTTCCTTATTAAACCATACCTCCATTAAGCCAATACGGTGAACATATATAGGTTACTGTCTTCTATGTATAAGTAGCCGTATTTATTTAAACATACTATGTAAGGAACATAAATTGATTTCTATAAAAACATTAAGTGAATTTATGATGTATTTTTCTGGAAACATGCAAGCTTACGGTATTCATATTTATAATTTTGTTTCTAAGGGAAAAGAACAAGGAAAAAATAGCACTAAACCTTTACCGGTTAGCGAAGAATTATATAAAAATCATTTAGAAGGAAAACAGGGTTTAGGAATAATTCCTGTATCTAAAAATAAGTGTAAATTTTCTGTATTAGATATAGATATATATGATAATCAAGATATATTGAATAATTATTTGAATATTATATATAATTATAATTTTCCTTTATGCCCATTTTCAACAAAAAGTGGCGGATTACATTTGTATGTATTTTACAATGATTTTATTAGTGCTAAAAAAGCAAGAATGTATATGAGAAAGTTTAAGATATTATTGGGTGCCTCAAAAACTGTTGAGATATTTCCTAAACAAGATTCCTTATCTGATAATAGAATAGGTAATTGGATAAATTTACCTTATTATAATAGTGAAAATACTAAACAATATTTTATAAATCAAGATAGAAAAGCTTTATTATTAGAAGACGCTTTATTAGAAATAAGAAATAATTTGCAAAGTGAAAATACTATAGAAGAATTTTTAGAAGGTGTTCCTTTAAATGACGCTCCACCTTGTTTACAAACACTTTATTTATCTGGAAATACTGACTACAGGAATAATTTTTTATTTTCTTTAGCCGGTTATTATAAGATTAAATATGGAGACGATTTTGAATTTAAAGTGTTGGAAGCTAATTCAATTATTTTAAATAAACCTTTATCAGTTGAAGAAGTGCATAAATCTATATTATCTTCACATAAGAAAAAAGATTATAGTTACAAATGTAATGAAGAACCTATTTGTAATTATTGTAACAAGAAAGAATGTAAAGAAAGAAAATATGGTATAGGTGGAGAAGAAATAAATCAGTTATCATTTGAAGAATTCATACAATATTTAACTGACCCTCCTTACTATGAATGGAAAATAAATGGTAGTTCTTTAAAGTTTTTTTCTGAAGTAGATATTATACAACAACAAAAATTTAGAGTGTTGTGCTTTCGTATACTTCATATATTACCCTATAAATTAAAAGAAAACACATGGACTAAAATAGTTAACAAAGCATTAAATAACATGACTATTAAACAAATAGCCGAAGATGAAGATATATCTCCAGGAATGTTATTTAAAGAATATTTAACTGAATTTTTAGAAAAAAGAACATTTGCCCGTAATAAAGAACAAATATTAATTAACAGAGTGTATAAGGATGATGAACAAAAGGTGTATGTATTTAAACCTAAGAATTTTTTAGATTTTTTAATTATTCAAAAATCTTTCAGATACTATGGTTATGTAGAAATACAAAGTAAATTAAGAGAATTAGGGGGTTTACCTAAACGTTATTATATAAGTAAAGAAAAAGGTTCTACCCGTGTATGGTTATTTCCTTTTAAGGGTTTAACAAAATTCTTAAAAGAAGATATAAAAATAGAAGATTTTAAAATAAATTTTAAGGAGGACTATAATGAAAGCCCGTTTTAAACATTACGAAAATGATAAGGATACTAATTATGTGAAGATCTTTAAACATTTAAGAACACTAAAAAATTGCACAAGATTAAATTCACATTTGACAATTCAACCTTATAATGTAGCCGTTCATTGCTATTATACTGGAATATTATTTGAAATACTTTCTGATTTATGTGATATTAATGTTTCAAAAAAAGAAATTATCTATGTATATAGACACGATATATTAGAAAGTATAACAGGGGATGTACTGTACCCCGCCAAACATTTTGACAATATAGTAGACACTTATTGGACTAATATAGAGAATAGAATTATCGATTCTGATAGATATGAATATTTATCTTTTTATAACAATGTGAAGACTTTTTTTAATGAAGACACCTGGTCTTTATTTAAGACTTGTGATATATTAGAATTGTTTCTTTTTTGTAAAGAAGAAAAAACATTAGGAAATTCTGATAAAGCTATGTTACATGTGTATGCTAATTGTGAAGAACATTTATTAAATAATGTCCCTGAACCATTATTATTTTTTGTTAAGGAATTTATGTATGCAGATTAAATTAATATTTGGTCCACCAGGAACAGGTAAAACAACAAAATTATTAGAAATATTATCTAATAATTTAAACATATATCATCCTGAAGAAATAGCCTATGTTTCTTTTACTAAAGAAGGTTCTAATCAGGGAAAGAAAAGAGCTATTAATGAATTAAATATACAGGAAAAGCGTATGACTTATTTTAGGACATTACATAGCATAGCTTTTAGAACATTAGAATTAAAAAGATCTCAAATAATCAGTAAAAAAGACTATAAGGTGTTTTCTGAAAAAATGGGTATGAATTTCACAGGTTATTATACTGAAGAATTAAGACATAATGATGATAGATATTTATTTTTTAACATACTTCATAGAAATAACCATAAGACAGCTAAGAATTATTTATACGGTTTGGATACTCAGATATTACAACATGTTAATTCTAATTACAAAGCATTCAAAGAATACATGGGTATTTATGATTTTACAGATATAATAGAACGTTTTAATAAGCTGAATAAATCTTTACCAGTTAAAATAGCTATTATAGATGAAGCACAAGATTTGTCTACTTTACAATGGAAAATGATTTGGATAGCGTTTAGAAATTGTGATACTGTATATATTGCAGGCGATGATGACCAGGCTATATATGAATGGTCTGGAGCGGATGTAAATTATTTTCTTGATATAAACGGAGAAATTGAGATATTAAAACACAGTTATAGATTGCCTAATGATATTTTAGATTTTTCTAAGTCAATTACTAAGTTAATAACTAAAAGAGTAGACAAACAATATTCTGGTTTAAATACTATGGGTTCTGTACATTATATAGAAAGTATTAAAGAAGTTGAATTTAATAAAAATGAAACCTATATGATTCTTTCTAGAAATAGATATTTTCTTAGAAATATGGAATTATATTTAAGAAGTAAGGGTTTATTATATATTAAATATAAAGAAAAGTCTATAAAAAATGAAGATATTAAAATAATTAAATTATATGAAAAAGTTAGAAAAACCATGTGTATGAATCAAATTGAAGAAAATACATTAAAAAAACATTTAATACAAGAATACGACTTAAGAAACCCATGGTATGATAATTTTAATTGGGATGTAGATATAATAGATTATTATAGAGACATTATAGCTAATAAAACGGACTTAAGCGTATTTAATATAAAAATAGAAACTATTCATTCTGTTAAAGGAGATGAAGCCGATAATGTTATAGTATTAACAGATATAACAAAACAAGTATATTCCAATTTACAAAATAATCCAGATAGTGAACACAGAGTTTTTTACGTAGCATGTACCAGGGCGAAAAAGAATCTTTATATTTTGTATGGGGATTCTAAATATCAATATATTTTTTATTAGGAGGGAGATATGAAAGATATTAAAGAAAAATCTAAGTATAGACTTATTTATACATCTATGATGGATGAAATTTCAAAAATTAGAGAAATGGGAGCTAGAAAATATGGTGATCCAGAATCATGGAAAACAACACTACCTATAGATCATATAGAAGCCGCAGAACGGCATATTCGTCAGTTTATGGATGGGGAAATATATGATAAAGAATCTGGCTATACACATGCGGCTCATGCTATTTGTAATTTAATGTTTGAAATTGAACGATTAAAAATATTGGGTAAAGAATATGATATTCATAGATTTAAATTGCAAAATTATGATAAAGAATTAAAGGACAAAGAAAAATATTTTTAAATGATTTAAAAAATGCTTTTATATATGCTCATGTTCATGAATCATATAGAAAAGCAATATTAGAATTTTTTACAAAAGGAGAGTAATTATGAAAACTATTAAAGGACAAACCATTAATGAATTATTTTATAATACTTGTAAAGAAGTATATGAAAAACCACAATTCAATACAGCTCCCAGGGGCATGCTAATAAAAGAATGTATCAATACTTCCTTATTATTGATTAATCCAATTAATCGTATCATTACTTTTAAAGAACGTAATTTATCTTTAAAATATTTAGTTGGAGAATTAGCCTTTTATCTTGCTGGAAGCAATAAATTAAAATTTATTAAACATTATTCAAGGTTCTGGGAAAAATGTAGTGATGATGGTAAAACAGTTAATTCTTGTTATGGTAAGAAATTACTGCATGATATTAATAGACATAATATAACACAATTTCAACACGCTTTGCAACAATTGATTAAAGATAAGGATTCAAGAAAATCAGTCATGGTTATTTATGATAAACATAGTGCAGATTTAAATACTAAAGATAACCCTTGTACCTTATCTTTACAATTTCTTATAAGAAAGGATTATTTATATTTAATAACTACTATGCGTTCAAATGATATATGGAGAGGTTTAAGTTATGATATACCTTTCTTTACTATATTACAAGAAATAATGTGTGTTCTTTTAAAAAATAAGTATAAAAATATAAAATTAGGAGCTTATATTCATAATGTAGGTAGTTTACATTTATATGAAAAGCATTTTAATAATGTTAAACTGTTGATAGATTCTAATGGACTTAATAAATTATCTATTAAACAATTACCCCATATAACACCAGATACATTAGATGAACTACCTTTATTTTTATTATATGAAGAATATTTAAGAAAAAATAATATTTCAAAAAAACCTAAAAAGATCCCTACAGATAAATTTATTCTTACGTTAATAAACTGGTTAACAAATTAAGAAAGGAGTAATTATGAATGAACATTATATGGAAATATATAATTTATTAGAACAATACAAACAACAATCTAAATGCGTAGATAAACAAGTTGCTTGTATATTGACAGATGAATTTGGTAACATTTTATCATACGGTATAAATGAAATTTTGACTTGTAATAAAAATTGCAACGATAAAGAAAATAGAATTTGTAATGTGATACATGCTGAAGTAAATGCTTGTTTAAGATTAAGTGATGAAAATAAAGATATAAAAAAATATGCTTTTATCAATCTTTTTCCATGTAAAGCTTGTCAAGAATTTATGACAACTTTTTATAATGTAACAAAAATAATTTCTTTTTCTCCTAAGCATAAAGAGCAAGTTTTTAAAAACATAGAAATAGTTAAAAATATAAGTGATGAATTATTAAAACAAAATGGTGAATATAAACAATTATCTATAGCACAAGGAGAATTATGCGAGTTAGTTACAACAATCAGTGATTTCTTTTATAGACAAGCTGTTAAGAACATACCTATAGAAAATATACTTGATGAAATTGTAGATGTAGAATTAATGTTATGTCAACTTAAAAAGATATTATGGAAAATAGATAAAGAGGTATATAATAGATTAACAAAAGTACGAAATGATAAGTATTTGAAATTATTTAAAATGGATAAATACTTATAGCATAACAAATTGTAATTAACAAAAACCGTGGACTTAACTTAAAATGGTAATTGGTATAATTATACTGGTTACCTTTAAAATATTGTGTTAGCTAACACTATACGGTTTTTAAGGGGTGTATTGCAACCATGGCAGTAATAACATGTAAAAATTGCGGTAAACATATAGAAGTTCTAAACTTAAAATACAAATATTGTTCAGATACATGTGGAAGACAATTTAGAAATTTAAAAAATAGAAAACCACGAATATCTAAAACTTGTTTAAATTGTTCTAAAATATTTATTACAAGATTAGGGAATAAAAAGTTCTGTACTATTAAATGTAAAAATGAATATCATAAAACAGGTGTTGTTAAAATAAATATTTGTAAGTATTGTGGTAATGCTTTTGAAACTACAAATAATTCTAAAAAATATTGTTCTAAGGAACATTATTTAAAAGCTAAACGTAAAAGGGATAAAGAATATTATGAATTATCCAGATTTATCAAGTAGTAAAATAATTTCTTTTGATATAGAAACATATGATCCTTTATTAGAAGAATCAGGGCCAGGTGTATATAGAAATGATGGGTGTATAATAGGTGTTTCAATTGCTAATGAACAAGGTTTTTCTGAATATTACAATATACAACATCCGGATGTTACTCCAGAATTAAAATTAAAAAATACTAATTATATTAAATATATAATGAATTTAGATTGTAAAAAGTTAGGTACATTCATATTATATGATTTAGACTGGATAGAAAACTGGTGGAGTATTCCTATAAATGGTGAATTGCATGATATAAATGTGGCTGAAGCTTTGATAGATGAAAATAGAAAATTATTAGGTATTCCAGCGCCTTACAGTTTAGATTCTTTAGCTTCTAAATATTTAGGTAAAAGAAAACACATAACTGAAATTCAATCTTTTTGTAATAGACATAATTTAAAAGGTAATCCTAAAAAATGGTTATGGAAAATGAATTCAAATATTGTTAGTTCTTATGGTAAGATAGATGCATTACTGCCTTTAGAAATATTTAAAAAACAATGGAAAATAATGTATGATCAAGATTTACTTCCCTTATATTCTATTGAAATGAAATTGCATAGATTATTATTACAAATGAGAAAAATAGGTGTAAGAATAGATAAGAAGAAATTAGCGCACAATATAGATTATGTGTTTAAAGAAATTAAAAATAGAAAATCAATTCTTTATGGAAAATATGGTGAATTTAATTATAATTCATCTAAACAGATCGCTAAAGTTTTTGATAAGTTAAATATTCCATATAGTTTAACTGCAAAAGGTAACCCCAATATAGATAAAGCAGCTTTAAAATATTTAATAAATAAGGACATTGAAATAGCTAAAGAAATATTAGAAGTTCGTGCTTATGATAAAACTCTTCATACATTTTTAATAAACGCTTTTAATAATCATATGGTTAATGGAAGATTACACTGTTCTTTTTATCCTTTATCTACAGATAAATATGGAACAAAATCTGGAAGATTTTCAAGCGCTGATCCTAACTTACAACAGGTTCCATCTGAAGATCCACATAAAAAATTATGTAGATCTATACTAATATCAGAAGAAGAACATGACTGGGTTAAGGCGGATTATTCACAAATAGAATACAGGTTTATGGCTCATTATGCTGAAGGTCCGAAAAGTGATGAAATACGTAGAAGATATAATGAAGAACCTAACACAGATTATCATCAAATGATTGTAGAATGGACAGGTTTGTCAAGGAAAAGGTCTAAAAACTTAGATTTTGGAGCTTCTTATTTTATGGGCGCATACACTTGTTCGCAGTACTTTGGATGGTCAATTGAAGAAGCAAGGGATTTATTAGAAATGTATTTTAATGAAGTCCCATTTATTAAGCCTACAAGAAAAAAGGTAGTCAAAGTCGCAAAAGCCAGGGGATTTATAAAAACTATATTAAATAGAAGAGCACGTGTAACTCAACAAATGCGGGATAAAGGAAAAGAATATAGTATGTTTAATAGACTTATTCAAGGCTCTGCAGCAGATCTTTTAAAAAAGGCTATGTATGATTGTTATGAAGCAGGCTTATTTAATACTTTAATTCCACATTTAACTGTACATGATGAATTAGATGTATCTAAACCAAGAACAAAAGAAGGAAATGAAGCAATTAAAGAAATGAAATATATTATGGAAAATTGTATTAAATTAAAAGTCCCTATTGTAGTAGATATGGAAATAGGGGATAATTGGGGAGAGTTACAAGATTATAATGAAGAATATATACAAAAGGAGTTGTTATGATTGAAAGTAAAATGTATGATAAATTGCAAAAACAATTAAAACCTTATGCAATAAAATTAACAAGAATAGAAAATTTATTCGGTTGTGTTCCTGATATTTATTTCACATCTAATCAATTAAAGGGATGGATAGAATTAAAAAATATAAGGTATATAAGAAAAGATAATACAATAAAAGTTCCTTTTAGACCAGGACAATATCCCTGGATAAAGAATCATTTATACTTTCAAAAGGGTATTTATTTAATAGTGACCATAAACAATAAATGGTTTATAAAGGAAAACAATAAGATACAAGAAATATATAATCTACAGAATATAGAATTGTTAGATTTACATATGTTAGTTCATCACATGTATGCTTATTTAAGAATGTTCATTTAATTATTTTTTTAACTATTGTTCCCCATTCTTCCCATTCCTTGACAAGTTCGTCATAATAATTTATAATATCGGCATAATCTTTAATTGTAGGTTTGTCAGGCAATATTATTTCTTTTCTTTCAGGTACTGGGGGTAATATATATTGAATAGAAATAATTTCTTTAGTCGTTGTGCAAGTGTTGATTATTATTAACAATAATAGTAGCGATAATATTTTCAACTTCTTCATCCGTAGTTGCCTCCTTTATCTGATTAGAAATTTCTGCATGTTCTTCTTGTATAGTTTCAATATTATCTTGATATTTTACAAGAAGATTAGCATTTCTTTTATATTTATCTATAAGTGTATTTTTACGATTTATTATTTCATTCTTTACACGGATTTGCTGAATTAATAAAATATTCATGAGTATAGACCCTACACCTATTATCAATAATATAGTTATAATCATTCCATACCGCCTTCTAATTCAACAGCATTATTCATTTTATTACCGCCTGCGAATATTCCTGAAACCACACCTACCGCAAAAAATAAATTATCTAAAGGTAATGGTATGTTAGGTAATAAAGATTGAAATATTAAAGCTTCAGTAACTATTAACCATAAGGCTATAGTTATGTACAATAATTTTCTATAACTACCGGTATATTTAAAACCCGGTTTCATTTTCTTAGTAGTTATGATTGTAGCAAATTGATCAAAACCCATGTAACCGCCTACAGTAAACAATAAAGCCCATACAGCACCACCGAAAGGTATTTCAAAAGCAACTACAAGTTGTAATGGAAATAATAACATTACAGCAATTATTATTAACCATACAACCCATACTGTTTTCTGATGAATATTATTCATAGCTATTCTCCTTATAACAATATTTAATTAAGTTCCAGTTGTTGAAATATGCATACCATCATTAAATCTTCCTCCCCAGCCGAAACCTCTTTTTAAAAATGCGTTAATAAAATAATAAGGCATTATAGTTTTTTGTCCATATTCTCCATAATGCTTATTATGATCAAAAGCCATTCCCCAACTATGAATACTCCACCACTTATGATTTCTTGTTTGTCTTATTACATGACACCCATGAAATGTATTTAATTTAAAACGTTGTAAATTATCTAAACCATAAAAGTCTAATATTTCTTGTAAAGCATCTACATAAGCTTCAGCACAATATTCATGACAAGACATTACAGTAATAGTGTTTCTTCCATAATCTAAAGGAAATGGAATTTTAATTTTTACCTGGGCTTTATTAATTTTATTTAAGCCTTCTTCTGTTCCAGGATCACCGTAAAATTCAATTAAATCCTTGTAAGACAATAATTTTATTGTTTTCATAATTTCTCCTTATGGTGTTGGTGCGGGTGTAGTCACCGTTATAGAATTATTGTTTGCTTTTTCTAATATCATATCTTCAATCCTATCATAGGCAGTTAGAAAAAACAAAGCTACACATATTATAACAGGTATCCAACCTTTTATAATTTTAGGACGTTCTTTAAATTCTTTAAATTGTTCTTTAATTGCTTTTAATTCTATTTTTAAAATTAACACATCATCATGAAGTGAGTTAATTTTATTAAGACCTGCTTTTATTTCTAACCACTGTTTTTCATCTAATCCTGCCATATATCCTCCTTTTTATACTGTGTAGACTATATATACCCACCCTCTATTATATCCCGTTAAATCCCAAGAGGTAGTTCTAAATATACTATCTGTAAAATTATATATTTCTAATATAGTACTGTGTTCAAAATTTTGAATATCTCCATTTGCTAATCCAGCTTCATCAGAACCAACTGTATTTACTCTATTTATTTTATGGCGAACACTGTCAGTATCATTTCGTACAATAACAAAAGCAGAACGTATAGAAGTTGGAGGGCATCCTGTTTTAACACTAATTACTGTATCATTATTCATATCCCAATCACCTATATCCACAACAATAGGAATTAGTCTATTTATAGACACTAACGTATTTTTATTTATAAAATATCCATTTGAATCTTTAAACACGCAGGCAACAACTCTATTATTTCCTGAATATAACCCTTGTTTTGTTGTAGACCATACACCTGTATTTCTGGCAATAAATGAAGCTGTGAATGTTTCACCTGAAGCCGTGAGTAATATATCATACCATGTATTATTTGATGTAGAACCAGTTATTGAAATCTGACTAGAATTAGTACATAATTTACCATTTATATCTACAGTGCCGCCTGCTTCTATTTCAGGAATAACAGTAGTATCTTTTTCAGTTAAATCTAAATGCATCAATCCTTTAAATAAATTACTAAATAAATTATTTCTTACTAATTTTTTATCTATTCCACCGCTTGTCCTTGTGTGCAATAAATCGGACACTCCTACTTCTGTGGCTTCAGTTAGATCTGAAAGTACAGCCATAATAAATACTCCTATTGTTTAGAAAATATGTTTGCAGCAACATTTTGTTTATCTATTTTGTCTTCTATTTCATCAATTAAATTTTCTTGCTTAGAACCGAAATTTAAATCTGCTCTTAAGCCTACAGAAGAAAATACATATTTTACTTCTTCTAATAATACATCATGAAAATTGTAAATATCAGAAAAAGTATCAAATAAATCTATATAAAATATAGAAGATATATCTGATTTTATAGTTAACCGTATTTTAGATATATTTAGCAACCCCGGTGCTAATTCTCTTCTAACTGTTAAATTTTCTACAGTGCTAATATCAGTATTGACTTCAAAATCTAATAAAGATGCAGTATATACTTGTAAATTAACTTCTTCTGTTCGTTGTCCTATTTCTTCTGTTAAACGTATCCATTGATTATTATATAAATTACTTGCATTAATATCTATAGTTACTGTATTACTTTTATTATCATAATAAGTTACTTCTAATTCTGGAGAACCTTGTTCAAAAAATATAAACATTCTAACTATTTGTGGTAAGTATAGCACATCATCACAAGTAAATTCTATATATTCATCAACAGAACCTACAATAGTAGTTAATTTTAAAGATTTTTTACCTGTTAGCACATGTTCATTAGAAACTTCTATACTTGTATCAATTAAATTAGTAGTATTCCATATGGTTACACTATCACAATTAACAATTGTCCTCCAATATAATTCTCTTTTACTACCTACTATAAATTTACCAAATTCTACAATATCATTAAAAATAACATTTTTTATTTTTATTATTTTTTCTGGAACCCCGTGTTTAGCGAAAAGAAAAGATATAATTTTACCAACAATATCATTATTATAATAATCTGAAAAAATTAATTTTTCTTGATAAACACCATATTTACTTTGACTATCTGTATCTTCATAGGTGTTCACATATTCAGCTTCCTTAGGAGAACCACTAATTGTTCTATAGGCTTTTATTTTATTAACTATTTTTGAATCATCAAGACTTAATTCAATATTATGAAAATGATAACCTTCATATAAAAAATTTATATACTCTGATGTAATTGGTTTTATGACTAAATCTTTATCATTATCAATAAATAATCTATATCGTTCTGTAAGATAATTATAATTACAAATACTTAAAATATGTTCAAAAACTTCTAATAAATTCTTATCTTTAAATTCTATATCTATAGAACTTATATCAGGAACTATTATCTTATAAGGATTAAAAAATATATTTAAATGATTTTCTTTATGTAAATAATCTCTACCTATACTATATACTATGTATTGTAACGTTTCATTACTAAAAGTTTCATTTATTATTATTTTCTTTAATCTATTAAAATAACCTCTACCCTTTATTTCTAATATAGGTTTTTCCTGATCCCTTAAAGGTTCTTCCTCAATATAACCTACAAATTTTAAATCAGAATTTAAATAAAAATAACAATCGTTATTTAAGGATAAAGGAATATCTATAGTTTTAGGTAATTTAAATGTATATTTATCTAACCCGCCTAATAAAGAATCAGTTATTTCAGCTTGCATAATATCGCCTGAATAATCAGTATCAGATATTATAGATAGGGTTTCTCCGCTAATAGATTTTATAAATAATTGTGTTCCGTCTTGAGCAGTAAAATGATGACGAATGTTTAAACCATTTGGATTATTGTACAAAAATATAATTTCATTATAAGTAAGTATTCTATTATATATTCTAACTTCATCTAAACTACCTTCAAAATAATTAGTTCCATCAGAACCAAATATTAAATTAGATGAATTAGAACAATCATTTGGTAATGTAGAAATATCTATTTCTATCGGATCTTTTAAAGAATCTTCATATATTAAAATTAAATTTGTAGTTCTATTTATAACTATTGCTACGTGATGCCATAACCCGTCAAAAGGAGTAATGCTTAAATTAGTATTAATGACTGTTCCTGAATACCCTATTTCTATTCTTAACTGATTTATAGTTCCATTAGAATTTATTCGTAATAAGTTATTGGCATCAACATATTTAGAACAAATACACCCATAATTTAAGGGTGTATTATCTTTAGATTTAATCCAGAATGAAAATGAACAAGATCCGTTTAATAATTCAGATATTGGAAAATTATTAGTTATAGTAATGTCATCATCTATTCCATCTAATTCTAACCCGTTATTTACTATGCCTAAAATCCAATCACTATCAGTCATTGAAGAATCTAATATTCCATTATTTTCAAATTCTGTTTCATCATACGCAATTAAGCCAGTAGATCTATCTAATTTTAAATAATTTATTAAACTATTTTCTAATTCAGCATCTAATATAATGGATTTATTTCCATCAGGGTATTTAAACAACAAGCTTATTTCTGAATTACTTAATAATCTGTTATAAATTCTTACTTCATCAATTTTACCTTCATACGGAGTAGTTCCGTCGTGTAATGCACCTATGCTCACATTTCCATTGTTAGAACAATCAGCTGGCATAATTGATATATCTATTATTGTTTTATCTAATCTATTATTAAAACAGCCTGTAACAGTTTCATTGATTCTATCCACAACAAGAACAATATGATTCCACTGTTCTAAAGATAAATAACTTGTGAAAGAAGCACTAGTGTTTATTCCACTTTTACTGAAATAAAATAAGATATATGTTCCGGCGTTGGTTGCTATTCTTATATAATTATTTGAATCAACATGTTTAGCAAATAATATTTGAATTCCTGAAACAGATGTAGCATAATACCATAATGAAATAGAAAAACAATTAGAACCTAATGTATCTAAAGGGGATGGGTTTCCAAAATCTACCCTGTCATCAATACCGTCAAATTCTAAACAATAATTACTTATACCTTGTTGCCAATTAACGGTTGTCATTCCTCCTTCAAATGTTCCATGATT
The DNA here is from genome assembly GCA_037386725.1 of Promethearchaeota archaeon. GTDB lineage: Archaea > Asgardarchaeota > Lokiarchaeia > Sigyniarchaeales > SOKP01 > JARRLT01. Next base: position 17,255 of record JARRLT010000001.1, on the reverse strand, counting down.
ATGATACTTAGATGAATCAAAGGTTTCTGTGAAAACACCTAAATCTAAATGCCACAAAGCAATTAAATAATGTTTAAGTTCATCATTACTGGGTTGTTTACCGTTAGGATATAAAAATAAAAATCTTATTTCATTAAAAGTTAAGACACCTTTATAAATTCTTATTTCATCAATTAATCCTTCATAAGGACTGGTTCCATCGTTAACAGCTCCTATGGCTAAATTACCTGAATTGCTTAAATTACTTATTGCAGCCGATAAATCACCGACTACATTATCTTTAACACAATCCATAAATACATTAATTATATCATTATTTCTATCTATTAAAATAACAATATGATGCCATGATTCGTCAAAGGGTGCCGAATCAAATGTAACAACAATATCAGATTCTCCAGAAACTTTTATTGTTAATTTTAAAGCATTATTAGCACCATCAGAATGTATATTTATTAAATTACTACTATCTTCATATTTAGATAAAATACACCCGTCAACTAAAGGTACAGAATCCGAAGATTTTACCCATAATGAAATAGAATAGCTACCATTACAAAATTCATCTAAAGGCGTATTATTACCCAAATCAATTCTATCAGCTGAACCGTCAAATTCTAAAGCATAATCAATTATATTACATCCTTGAACCCAATTAGATGAATCCATACTGCCTTCAAATGTTCCTGTATTATTATAACCTGTATTATCTATAAGAATGGTACCTGTTCCAGCATTACAATTCCAAAAACCTATCAATTCAGCCACTATAAAAAAGTCCTTTCATATCTATCTATCTGTATATCACAAATAGCATCTGGAATTACAATAAGAGTGCAACCTCCATAAAGAAAATTAAAAAACCCTGTTCCAGGTGTGATAGAATTTATTCTATTTAAATTATTTAATGTTAAGGTCCCATTTTTACAATCTAAAATTAAATCATTATAAGTTCCCAATCCAAATAAGTCATCTTTTATTTCTATACCCCTTTTATTTTCATCAATATATATTTGTAAATCGGTTAAGGCTGAATAAGCTGTAAATGTAATAATACCGGGTGTGTCCATATAACCTAATGAAGAAACAGCAATATTATTGATATCAATTATCATACTATCTGTTATAGTAGTTGCTGTCAAAGAAGTCCAAAATGGTTCTAAACATTTTAAACTTAATTCATTATCTGAAGATCTTAAATAACAACCTTTATCAAATGATATAGAATAATCAGTAATTGATACTGGAACTTGTTTATTATATGTGACATTGACTAAATACTCTACATCGTATAAAAAAGCCAATAGTGTATTTTCATCAACCATAAAATCATTATCATTTACGTATGCCTGATTAAATACTACACTTATATCTTTAGACATTAATCTTCTTTTACCTAATTGTATAGCACCCGGCAAAGAAGAACGTTCTTCTATCTTACTTTCAAATTTAATTTTTTCATCACTGATTATAAGACTTCCTTGTTTAGGATTATTTATGGAAGAATTATTTAAATATAATAAGTCATCATTTGAATTTTTTAATGCGTATTCTGTCATCTAAATCTTAATTCCTTACCTAATTTTTGAGATATATAAGTTACTATATAATCTAGATCCATATCTTTAGAAATATTAGCGCCTTTAAAATAAAAATATATATTAATATTAGAAGATGTGTTGGACGCAATTTGTTCAGATATATCATGTGGTATTATTTGTGAATTATCAGGAAGAGTAACTATTTCACCTCCAACTTCATTTATAATCGCTGTATTTTTTGGTTTTCCTCCTTTTTCAAATGTCGGAATAAATTTTTGTTTGGCTATTTGTCCGGTACGTATACCGGCCATAGTTAATGTCGCACCCGTCATAGTACCTGCAAATATAGGTCCTGCAATAGGACCAAGTTTAGGAGCAGCGCTCCACCAGCCTGAAATTGCCGTACCCGCATTCATCCACACTGTAGAAATATTATTTAATTTTTCAGCCATAAATTGTTTTTTAGCTATTTTATTAGATTCTTTTTTAGCTTTATCTTCTATTTTCTTTTTTTGTTTTTCATATTCTTCTGTTGTAAGTTTTTCATTTTCATATTGTTCATCGAGTTTTTCTAATCTACGTTGTGTTTCTTCATCTAATAATCTTTGTTGTTCATCATAGTGGGAACTGAATATATCGAAAATACCACTTGTTACATGGGAAGTTGCATCTGTTATTAAATTAAAATAATCTTTCCATGTCATTTCTAAATCTTCTATTGTCTTTTTAGTATCATCTACTACATCATCATTAGACTTATTAAAAACACTATTTATTTCATCTGCGCCTTGAGATAATGCATTAATAAAATCATCTTGTCCAGTTATTAAAGATAAATAAGATTCTTTAGTTCCATCTTTTATATTTTTAAAAGTTGTTTTATATTTAACTTCTATAGCGCTTGTTTGTTCATTAACTTTTTTACCGAAAGATGTGGCCTCTTCAAAAACAGTATCGAATAAATTAGAATATCCCTCAATAAATTCTGTTCCTAATGTCTTAAATGCTTCTGTGGTTTTACCTGCTTGCTGCTGAACTTCTTCCCATGATTTTTTACCTGCTAAAAATTCAAAAAAATAGCCTATAGTTGCTCCAGATTCTTTAATAGCTACAATTAAATTAGAAATATTTTTTATAGTAGCTTGAATCATTATACTTACTATTTTAAATACACTGCTTAATAATTGAACAGAAAAAGCGAAAGCATTAAATACACCTGTTCCTTTTTCTGTTTTTCCAGATATCTTGTCTAATGATTCTGATAGCGTATTCCATATATTACTTAATTCTTTTAATACGGTACGCACTAAAGGTTCAAGAATTATTTTTAATGCTTCAAATCCAGCTACGACATGTCCAATTATTGTAGAAACAACTTCTGCTCCTTTTGATGAAATTAAAAAGCTTATCATGCTTTCGGATGCGGCTGTAGCACCTACAGCTATTTCATCTACGAAAGCTTTTCCAATATTTCCTATTATAATACTTCCTTTGTCCAATGAAGCTGTTAATGTTTCAAAAGTTTTTTCTTGTTTATTAAATGCTTCTTCAGTAGCTCCAGCAGAATTATCCATTTCTTCAAGTATTCTTGTAAATTCTTTCCCACCGACACCTGTAAGAGCCATTACTCCTTTCATACCTCTAATATTAGGAACTAATTTAGCAATAGAAGATGAATCCCCTTCTGTTTGTTTTTCTAATATTTTTAAAGCGCCCGACAAACCTTCAGATTCTAATAGAGCTGAACCGCTTTCATAACCGTACGCTTTTATAACTTTAGTTAATTCTGAAGAAGGTTTTAATAATGAATTTATTATAGCATTTAATTGTGTAGTAGCTTCATTAGCGCTGACACCTTGTTTTGTCATAGCTGCCATACCAGAAGCCAATTCTTTAACGTCTATTTTAGCGGAAGCAAATAACGGAATTGAATCACCAATAGAACCAGCTAACGATTCACCAGTTAACTTTCCTTCCTTAATTGCTGTAAAGAAAATATCTGAAGCCTGAGTTGTTGAAATAGTTTCTCTTCCATAAGCATTAACAGTACTGGTTAACACATCTAAAGCTGTAGAAGTTTCTGTTAATCCAGCTTTTGCAAATTTTGCTGAAGCTACAGTATCCTCCATAGCTGTTTCCATAGTTTTTGCACCGGAAGAATAAGCTTGATATAAGCCTTTAGTTAATTCTGTAGTTTTTCCAAGAGCAGGATTAGTTTTAAATAATTCTAAGGTTAATTGTTGTGTAGAATTAGAAGTTTCATCAATTATGGTTGCAACATTAGACATTTCCTTTTGAAATTGATTAGCTGCGTGAACACTTTTAACGAAATATGCTGTTGCTGCTCCAACAGCTAATTTCATAACATTCTTTGTACCTTTTAAAAGTGTATTTAATCCACCGGACCATTTTTTAGTATCGAGTATAGCTTCACCATATATAGCTCCAGCTTTAAACGCCATGAAACTCCTTTAATTTATCAAATACGGTTTTAGCTTTTCTTTTAACTTTTTTAAGTCTGTCAAATACCGTTTGATCTTCTATATTTATTAAATCATTATATTCAGAAACTTTATTTCTTAACCACATTTGAAAATTAGATTGTAAAGCTTTAATTCCCAAATATTTATAATGTTTTAAAATATCTATTAAATCTAATTCATATTTTAATTTATTGCGTTTTAATATTTCTGGAATATGTTCAAAATGTTCATTAGACAATTCACCATATTCCGTTATCAATATATAAGCATCAGATATGCTCAAACCTATACTTAATAATTGAAGTATAGATTTGAGCTGATTTACTTTTTTTGTATACCCGCTAATTGTCGGGCTACATATGTAGCAATTTCTCTTAATGTTATTGGATCAATATTATTTAAAAACCATTCTTTGGATTTAGAATAAATCGTTTCTAATTCTGCCGCTATAATATCTAAACCTGTATCATTATCAGGTCTGGTTTCCTCAAGCAACTTCCATTTAGCAGCTATTTGAACAGATTCTGCTGAATTTGTAACATTTACTTTAGGAATTAAAGTTTCTTCTTTATCCCCGATTGTCACCGTTAGTATTAAATCAATTTTTTTAGTTGTAAAATTCATATAATCTCCTTATATTTAAATTGTTTCAGTACAAGGATATCCATCTATTCCAGAATATTCATTAGGTGTTGCTTCAGTATCTTCTAAGGCTTTGGAAGATATACTTACAGTAATAATATCATTATCTGCAAATGTGCCAGCTCCAAAGGTTAATGATAACACGGCTCCAGAAATATTTCCAGCCGTAGATAATGAAAATCCATCTCCTTCCACATTGACAACATAATCAGTTGCGTCCCATGCAGATTGAAAAGCTATATTTTTATCAAATGTTATATCCATATTAGTAGCTAAAGTCGCTACTGCTGAAACAATAGACGGTTCTGTTAAATCAGGGTATGTGATAGCAGGTACATCTTCAATAGTAGGGTCACCCCAATAACCGAAAGCTCCGTTATGTGTTGAAGATTCACCAGAAGAAAACTTATGATACTTTATTCTAAATTGGATAGGAAAATTTCTTTGTGTATCTGCTCCCCAATTAACAAGATCTCCATTAACAACTGGTATTGCTTCATAAAAATTATACATATCTTCCAATTCTTCTGAAGGGGTTCCATCAGGTAAAATGGAAGCAATCTTTAACCCACCTGCTTCATTATCTCTCATGGATTGATATAAGCTTCTTCCAATAACCCCAGAATCGTCATTTGGATTAGTATTAGTGGATGTTATTCCAGCCATCATTAATTCTAACAGTCCTGTTTTAATTTCTCCAAATGTACAATTCAACAATAAATCTTGTCCTGTTCTTACATGATCAGCGGCTTTGGAGCCATCCTGTTGATACATAATATCCTTAATATCCTGGTCAGGAACAAGGTTAGTTTCGGTAGTAGTCTTTCCACAATCATAACCTTTAAAACCTATTTGAACCATTCCCATAGGTCCAAGAAATAATTTTGAATTACCGGCAAATATAGCCGCACCTAAACTTGACATACGTAACCTCCTTAATCTGTAACTATAATTAAATTAAAATCATATAATTCTAAATTCTTATTATCTACACCCAAATATTGTGGTTTTTGAATAGGACTAATCTGATAAGTTTGAACAGCTGCATACAATCTTGAATTAACCATAACAGAGGGTAACAATAAATTAAATACATTTTTAAGTAAACTATATACTTGTTCTATATTATATTTAGCATTATCATTATTATGTGCTCTGGATAATACTTGTACAGTATGATCTCCTCTATTATAATTGTGCGCTTCTTCACCCCCTGTGTCTTTAACAACTATACATGAAGATGGAGAATCCTTATTAAACCCGTTAATAACGAAATTTAAAGCAGGTAAGTTCGTTTTAAGATATTCAATTAAATTGTATATCATAAACCTGTTTCCTTTTTAAATTCCATTCCTATCATTTTCATTAAATCTTCTCTATCCCTTTTTAAATGTTTTTCTAACCATTTGGGTCCGGCATTACCGTCTTGTGCAGAATACTTTCCTAAGTTATATCTTGTTTCATGCATTTTAGTAGCATACTCAGTGTTCCAACAAACCGTTATAACTTTGTCTTTACCGTTATACGAATTAGCAGGCGTAGGTCTTTCATCAGCACCGGGTTTTATTGATTGTGGATAACTTTGAACAAAATTATTACCCACAAAACCTGAAGAACTACCACGTAATACACCCCATCGTATTGGAGGTTTAGCTGATTCTTTATCAGAACCATTATTACACCAATTAAGAAATTGAATAGCAGCTTTAGTTTGTGCTTTTCTAAAAGCTTCAGGACTTTTAGCCTGTAATTTTTCTATTCCATGTAATCGGATTGAAACTTTTATTCTTCCATTAAAATTACTAATTGCCACTTATAAACTCCAATTGAATATGATCAATTCTATACACTCCTATAGGATCAGCTCTTGTTACTTTTCTTAATTTACCGTATTCAGTATCTTCACTTATAGTTATGCCTTGCATTTCACATATTCTTACATAATCACCTTTTTTAATATTTGTATCTCCTGGAACCTGAATTTTAGTTTTTTGTATTACCGCATCTCCATCTGAACCCCTGCTAACTTTATCTAACATTTCAACATTAGCAAAACTTAATATTGGATCCGCTAAACTTTCTGTTTTATAAGTATCATCTCGTGTAACTATTATAATATATATCTTATCATTAAAATATAAACTCATGTAACTTTCCTTTGTACTATAGGTATGAATCCAGAAGGCACAGGTGGTTTATCTATTTTTCCTAAACTGAAAGAAGAAAAAGAATCTAATGTTCCTTGAACAACCATAGCACTTTCAAATGTTGGAAACATTAAGTGTAAGCAATTAGGATGAAAAGGTGAAGAATTATCAAGAATAGGAAATCTTTTATCTTTACCACTAATAGAAAATATTTTTCCCTCATATTGTTGACAAATTTCAGTAGTAGTATTGTGTGAAGAAACTTGCACTAAATCTGTATCGTAATTATTTGCCATAGATAATGCTGCTAAACTCTGTGCTTGATGAAATTTTGTTCTTGCTACTAACTCAGCATAATAAGAAGGCGTAAATCGTTTAGAACCTGCTTGAACAAAATGATTATTACTTAAACTATTTAGCATATCGCTAAATTGACTTGAAATAACTCTTGCTGCTTTTCTTAAATTACCTAAATCAAAACCTATAGCTGTAGTAATATCTAAAATAGATTCATTTATCAAGGTTTGTTGTGTAGTTCGTATTAAATTTAATAAATTCTTTTTTCCAGATATTAAAGATTGAATATAAGAATCATTAGCACCTAAATATAAACTTTTAACAATTTGAGATGATGAACGTGAATGTATCATATCAATAATACCTTTTTTTGCTATATTAGTAATTCCTTTCATTAAACTTATTCTATTATATATATTCCTTAATCCATTTCTATATACAATAGGTAAATTAGTGATACTCCAATTGGAAAACACATTACTTAATTCTTTATATAAAGTATTTATTTGTATTTCAACACTCTTCCAATAGGTATTAGAACTGGTACCCCTTCTTAAAGATTTTTCAATTAAGATTTTTATTTTATATTCTATTTTTTGAATCTTCAATGTTAAAGTTTTTATTCGTTTATTTAAATCCTTTTCAAATAAACTATAAGGTCCACCTGCATTATTCATCATATTCTCCTTTTAATAATACTGTTGTATTTACAGTATTATAATCACTTAAAAGGTTGATAATATGAAAAGGCAGCCTTAAATTATAAATATCTAATGTTTCTGATCTATTAGAAAATCTAAAAGATTTAACACCTGTGAATATTGCAGATCTTCTATCTTCTAATTCTTTTCCATAATGTAACAAAAATAATCCGGCTTCTATTTGTGCTTTCTTAACATTATAGTCGGTCAAAGTTATGGATAAAGAAACCCCCGAAGAATTAAGCAACCAATTAAATGCAGAAATTAAAAAGGTTTCTTTAGAATCTTCTCCTGGATTAGCAGGTTCATCATTTAAAGAAAACCAATTACTTGCATTCATGCGGGTTGTTAAATATTCGTCAGCTTCACTTATTGTACACCAACTATTTTGACCGACTATTAATGACATATAGATAATTCCTTAATTAAAATTTAATAATGCTGTTTGATCCGTATCACCTACTGCTCCACCAAAGGCTGTCCAGTATGTCCTCAATTCATTTAAAGATTCAATATCTTTTTTAGATAAACCTAATTCCCTTAAATAAATAGAATTTTGAATCTTCTTACCTGGGAGTATCATTAAAGCTTTGTTTGCCGGTATAGCTGAATTCCAGGTATAATACGGAGTTATATTATAATCAACTGTTTGTGATCCAACAGATCCTGGTGAATTATCCCGTCTCCCTCTAATTATATCTGAAGAAACAGCTTCTATAGCTCTTTTAAACCTTGACTTTAATAACGGAGAAGCGAATACTAACATTTCTTCATTAGCTGTATCACCATAACCGCTATCTTTTGTAGCTTCACCTATGGTAAGATAACCTTTATTTAGCGTAGCTATATCTCTATCAATAACCGGATCATTCGCTGTTCCTTGCCATGTAACGACTGTTAATGCTGCGGCTGTAGCAAGTAGACCATAATGAATGTCAGCCCATAACTTATACAGCTTTGTTCTGGCTGCTTCCATTTGATCTATAAACTTGTATAATTTTCGTCCTTCGATTGTTTCCCAGGTAATTCCTAAACCAGCACCATATTTCTGTATTCCTACCTGAGCTGACGCACCGGAAATTTTAAAAAATTTACATTTACCGCCTTCTGGTATTAGTTGATAAACAATACTATCTTCCACATCACAGATTTCCCATTCAAGTTGTCCTTTTTTTAAAGGTATACCTTTAAAAGCCTGCTGCCATGAAAGATCGAAATTGGGAACTTTTTGTGTAACATTAAAAACATCTTTTGTCAACTTAGGTAATTCTGAGGAACCAGCAAAAGCTTGAATAATTTTATGCTCGCTTTTATGCTCGCTTTGAACACCTGTTTTATGAATAAATGCCTGAATACTTTTACGAACTACAATCTTTTGTTGTTTAGGTGTTAAAATAATATCATTATTATTTTTTCCCTTCATAGTAAAAGCACTTTCAGGACTATCATGCATATGGCAAACCATGTCAAATACTTTTTCTAAATCCATAATAACTCCTTTCTTATTTTAATCCCCATGCCATCCAATATACTGTAGCTGCATTAGAAGCTGCTCCACCTTCATCATCCCAACAATATATATCCAGCAATCCGTCTGCTCCAAAATCAACTGTACAATATCCCGCATCATTAGCGGCCTGAGCCGTTCCTTTTGCCGTAGCTACAGCATATTGAATCACAGTTAATCCTGTAGCTACATCTGTGATATTACCAGTAACGGTTGAAGATCCTGCAACTAACTGACCATTACCTCTTATGTTAGCAAGTTCACCGTTAAACATGATATAGCCTATAACCGCTGCACTAAGAGCATCTTCAGCTATTTGGCCAGCAAGAATGGTTCCTGTCCCTTCTACATTTGTAAACCATGAATTACCTGAATCCCAGTATACAAATTCCCCGGCCGTCCATGTTTCACCGGTATTTTTTGTAACCTTAACTCGCTCAGCATAAGTCACAACTGTGGCTTCAGAACTGGCGGCTAACATTGTAGCATCAAATTCTGTTAAAAATATAGTAAGTAATTCTTCAAAAGAAACCACTTCTCCAGCGTCCGCAATAGCTAAAGGTATAACTTTAATACATTTATAATCAGATAATACTTCTGCTTCCATTTTACACTCCTATAATTTGTAATGCTTCCTCTTCAGGAGAAAGTTTTGATGAAGAATCAGAAGATGTACCAGTGTTGTTTGGATCTGAAGAACTCTCGTTCTCAACTTCAGCTCCAAAAAACTTTGCATCTTCTGCAAAATTATTTTTTTCTTCATCTATGTATTTTTTAAGATGTTCATCCGATAAATTCTCTAATTTATCAAGATTAAAACGACTCTTGATATATTTCTTTTGTTTATCAGTAAAACCTTCTTGTAAAAAAGAATCTAACTTTTTAATAGCTTCTGCTTTATTAAATTCTTTAATAGCTTCATTATTTTTATCTATAGTTGTTTCTAATTCTTTTTTTAAACGTGTTATTTCAGTTTCTTGTATTTTATTTTGCTCAAATACTTTACCGAAAACTTTATCGTTTTCTAAATCTTCTTTAGAATACAATTGCCATGCAAATATATTCATATCTTTTACAGCTTTTTTTATATCATCGAAACTTATTTTCTTTGATTCTTCTGCCATATTAATATCTCCTTTTTCTATGGTATTAAAACACTGCACAGTATTTAATTTTCGTGCGCCAATAAAAGCAGGGTCCGCATACTTAGTATTTCCTAAGGCTATGCCAGAAATTTCTTCTATGTCATCGACAATATTACCATAAGTGTTTATCTCTGCTTCCATGGAACACATGTCTTTATTTTTAACTTTATGTTCATCAGGAAAATGACCAATAACTATATTAGATAGTTTTCCTTTTATATTCTTAATGAATGAAGAAATAATTTCCCCTACTGGTGTTCTACCATCATGAGAATTAGTACCATCACCGTGATCAATAAAAAACTTAATACCTTTTTGAAGCTTATCCTTTAATCTGTGTATAATAGCTTTTGTCCATGTAAGTATAGAATTTTCATCATCATTAAGAGTTTTCGGTCTGCTTTGTCCTTCCTCCGCTACTACATAAGATTGTAGTATCCCCTTTCCTTTCAATTGGTTTAATGTTTGTTCCGGAATTTGTTTTATCATTTCCTCTTTTGATAGAATTATTTCCGATGCTTGAATCAATATTTTCATCACTTAAATCCTTTAAAAATAAATTCTCTAAATAATTTGTGAGTTTAGCAATAATTTTATTATAATTCTTTTTATCACAAATTATAACTAACTTACCATTTTTAGAAAATGAAGGATTATCTAATTCTACTTGTTTAATATAATTAGATTTAATTATACATTTTTCCTTGATAGAACGCACAAATACAGGTACTCTAATACCTTTAGAAGTACTTACTTTTAATAGCTTTTTATACATGTTATCCTCCCTTTTTCTTACCGCCTTTTTTAGTTGTCTTTTTTCCACCTTTTCCTTTACAAGGCATACTCTTCTCCTTACTTTAATATATTAGGACGATTAAAAGGAACCTTATTAACTTCCTTAACTTCCTTAACTTCCTTAACTTCCTTTTCTGATTCTTTATCACAGCTTTCTCCTGAAGAAGAAACATTAACTTCCTTAACTTCCTTAGCTTTGATGCTTTCTTCAATTATTTTATTTCTTTTTAAACCTACAATCCTAGAAGTAGGAATAGTTTTATTTTCTTTAATCATAGGTTTAGTGTTTTCTGTGATTTCCTCGACTTTTTCAAGTCTGCCCGCTATTTTTTCTTTATATTCTTTTGAATTAACATAATCATTTGTTGTCACTATCTTCTTCATTACCCTCATCTCCTTTAAATAAATTATTGTAATTAGGAGTAGCTAAAAATTCTTTTTCTGCTGCTTCCTTTTCCTTCTTTATTTCTTTAGCTGTTTTCTGTGGATTTATTCCAGGTAAGCTATTTCTATAATCTCCTATAGAAATAGCTTCATCCTTATAGGCTATATTGAGTGCTCTTACAATTTCAAGAAAATGTTCAAAACTAATTAATGGAAGTTTTACTTGAAAATTCTTTGTATAAGACAAACCTGTTCCCCCATTATCTATAAAAAATTCTTGTGCCTTAAGTATAAGTTCATGTAAACTATCTTGCCAAATAGTTCTTTCAAGTATAGTAGCATTTTTTATACTTTCATATAAAGATTGAGCGGTTGCACGATTACTCATTAAATCTACAAATCCTAACCAGTGAACAGGAACGCCTGTTGTTGAAGAAATAGATTTTATAGTAACCGTTACTTCAGAAACAAGATTTTCATGGGCTCCAGTTTTAGGAGTTTTATAATCAAACTCTGCTTCACCTATAACTGCTTCACCTATTTTCCACCTTTTAGCTGTTAAATCCTTTTTTAATAAAGTGGTTTCACTCAAACTTTTTGTTTTCCAATTAGGCGTTATTCGTGCAAATATATGATTATTTCTCCTAATATCTTTTAAGGCCCTATCATAATTTTCTAAATCAGTTAGTACAACACCCGTTCTTGTTACGGGACCATGAGAATTAGAATCATCTCCACCAGTTCTTATATAAACAAAATTTTTATATCCAAATGATTTCCATCCAAATTCAGATTTATATACTATATCTTTTATTTTATCTCTTAATTTTTCGTCAATATATAATGGTTTATATTTATAAGTAGTAGAATAGGGTATTCTATTAGTTTTAACCTTTAATTCATTATCTTCTAATAGAGATTTAAATACATAAATAGTTTGACCGGCCATTTCTGAACCTTTAACACCATTAATAAAATTAACAGAATTAAGTTTATTATCATCTATGAATTGTTCACTCCATTTAAGAAATTGTTCATTATCTGAACTAATAGAAATACCTTCTCCAGCAATAAAAGCAGTTCTTAAATCTATAACCGCTCTTGTTTGCTGACATCCAAAATCTGAAACACCATTATACTTTCTATATAATTCATCTGTTTGTGTTTCATAAGATGTATAAGCATTTATAGTTCCAGGAACAGTAGTATTTATACGCCTACCAGTTAACATGGATTCAAGTATTATATTATCATTATAACCTTCCGGACTGGAAGCTTGAATTTTAATGGTTTTAAGTTCCTTTCTTTTATTGAATAACCATTCAAATAAATCTGTATTCAACCATTCTTTTAAACCCAATTACACCCACCTAACTTCTAATACTGTGGTTCCAGCCGTATTAACTAATCGTATAGCCGAAACATGAGGAAGTTTTTCATAAGTATTTGCATTAACACTGCCGGAATCCCAATCAAACCATACAGCTGTTCCAGCTATAACATTAGCTCTTGTTGAAAATGTAAATTGAACTTTTCCCTGTCCTCCACCTGATACACTTAAGCCTGCTATTACATTTTCATGTCTTCCAGTATTATCATGTAATAAAATATCGTCACTTGTACCAGGTGAACTCAACGTTACAGAATGTTCATATATTGAATTACCCTTAGTATAATTTGTTTCAGGACTTACTGTAGCATATAATAAAGCCATATTTATCTCCTTACATATAGTTATAATTTAAAGTAGCAATTCCGCCCGAAGAACATAAATCATAAAAACACATAATTAAAGCATCCGCTTTATCTGGAGAACTAAATTTACTTACAGAATGCTCCTTAAATTCTTTTTTACTTTCTATCTTCATAACTTCATAACCCCTTTTTCCATTTATAAAGCTATATTTTCTATTTATTAATTGTAATCTTAATTCTTCATCATTAGGAATATCTATATCTTCTAACAAATATCTTAAATTAAAGTACATTTCTGTAACTGTATCTTCATAATGCTTAATATCAATAGGTGTTCCTCCAAAATTTATTCTATTAACAATATACCCGTCACGTTCCATAAAATCAGCTACGGCAGCACCCGTATGTCCATTATCTATATTTAAAATTACAGATTTATCTAACATAAAAGCTTTTAAATGTTGAATAGTGGTGGGTGTATCTTGATACCTGCTTTCATATTCAGCAATAACCTTGTTACCATGACGTAAATAAAACTGAATTCTATCCCCGCCTTGATGTGCAATATCAGCACCTACAACCAATAACCCTATTGGATTTTCTATATTATTCTTCATACCTAAAGCCACAAGTTGAGAAGGACATACAAATAGATCACCCATATTCCGTAATACGCCTTCCCATATATGATCAGCTTCTTCAGTATTTCTAGAATAATCCGATTCTTTTTCCTGCCGTAAAGCTTCATTAAACCAGGGATTATCCCTCCAATTAGCATAGCATACTTTTGCATGTGGATCATTATTAAGTATGTAATCTATCCACACTGCATCCGTTTCATATCTTGGATTAAAATCCCACCAGAACACTGAATCTTCTTTTCTTATTGTAGGTCTTAGTATATTTATTGAATTTCTTGAAATAGATTGTGCTTCAGCAACCCAACATCTATCAGCTCCTTCCAATGATTTTATATTATCAGCATTAAAGTCTCTTAAGCCATAAAATACAAATTCAGTACCGTTTATTGCACGTATAACAGTATCATATACTGTATAGAAAAAATCTAAATTACATCTACGAATTGTATCTTTTAATAGTTTATGTACTGAATTCTTTATTGTTTTTTGTACTTCCCTAACGCAAACTATAAATAAGGAAGAACCCATTCCTTCTATTAACAAAATCCTTGCAATTGACCATGAAGCACCTTTCGCTCTGCCCCCTACTATCAGTCTATGCCTTTTATTGCAATTATCAACTAATTCGTGTTTTATCTTTTCTACAATTTCTATAGAAATTGTTTTAGGTGTTAGAACCATTTGGTTTCTTTCCTTTTAATACAATACTGACCGAACCATTAGATTGCAATTTAACATTTTTATCCTTACTATTGTACTTACCTGGATTTAGTTTAGACAATCTCCACTGAATTGGAGAAACATTTCCAGAAAGATAAGCTAATTCAAGTGCAGTATTGTGTTTTTCTAATAATTCGTATTCTGTTAAAGCTTGTTTTTGTTTTATTCTGTATTGAAATTCTTTATCCTCCTGCAATAATTCAATTTCGTTATATGTGCATTCTGCACATAAAGCAGATTCATAAAAATCCATGCCTAACTTAACACATCGTAAAATATGTTCCTTTTTCTGTTCTAATGTCACTATAATAATTATATACTATAATAAGGTATTTAACAAGAAAAAACATAATAATTAAAACCTTTAATATTATTAAGGCAATAAAAAAACCTTTTCAATTTAATTGAAAAGGTTTAAGTTTCATCTTTATTAATTATTAATCATTATTTTATTTATTTATTTATTAACCTTTAATGTCTTTTGCCATTCCTTGATACTATCCAACAGTATCAAATCATTAGCAATTTCTTTTAAGGTAAATTGTATATCTAATAATGTAGATTTATACTGTGTCCTTTGAAATATATCCTTATCCTTAGCATTCTTATATAAGGTGTGTAGTGTATTTTTAACAAAATCTAAAGCAGCTAATTTATCATCAAGAGTTTTCTCAGTCATACTATTACTCCTTAATAAAAAGAACACCGCCTATTAAGGCGGTGTTCTTAATTACGTGCTTGATTAACAATATTATTCGATAACCAATTTCTCTATTGTCACAGGTTCATAACCTTTCCACCCTTCAGGAGCTGATGCTCCCCTGTGTACCAGGGTGTATAAGCCTGTTGTCGGATCAAATTCAATCCACAATCTGTCATTAGGGTCAGCAGGATCCTTAATCAATTTCTTGATTATCCTGGACATTTCACCCCTGCCCATTTTATGAGCTTTGTAAATGTCATCTTCATGAACAGTAAGGGTTTCCCTGAACATATCAGCAATTACATTTTTTCCGGCTGTTCTTACAGTAGTGCGAAAACCAGGTGTAAGGGCTGATGCATCTGCAAGTAATTCAGGGTCTGTTGTAGTCCGCTTAACATAATTTAGAATACGGCTTAATCGTTCCCGTTTCTTAGCTCGTTTTTCTTTGTTGCGCTGTTTTTTAGCCTTTTTCACATCATCCTGTACATCTGCTACTGTCTGCGCAAGAACTTCCTCTTCACCATAGTTATCGTCTTTAATGTCTTTTGCCATAATATTCTCCTTAAGTTTTGTTTTGTTCTGCTACGCCCCGGACGTACCGGCTTTTGTCTATATGCCTGCCGTACTACCGCTGCTATAGCATCCATCCCGTACACAGTATACTGCATAGCACAATTGCTACTATATACCATGTAATCTGTCAAATAACACATTAGCTATTATTATAATAGTACATTTATATACATAATGCAAGAACTTTTTCTCTTTTTTTACCTTTATTTAAGAAAAAATTGATTATCATACTAAACATTTGTTTAGTATGACAAGCAATAAAACCCCCTGGTAGGTACCAGGGGGTTTATCTAAATACCGCCGAATCACCATAGCGTATTATACATATCTTCCCATTCGTTATGTACTTCCTGTACTTCCCTGCAAGCCTGGATATATATGTATCCATGCTCAGGGTTTTGAGGATAAATATCTACAATAAACTTATTGTAGATAAAACCCAGTTTCCCACTTTCACTACTGGTTAATTCCTCATCATCAAAAAGTTTTCCAGTAATATACGCCACAAAAGAATGATAAATTAAAGGTAAATAATCCACATTACCATCCCCATTTTCATATAACCTATCAATCCAATAATTCCATGTTTCAAAATTATCCCAGTTCATACGCAAAACCCTACGACATAACATGTTCCACGTTCAGTTTTAGTAAAGCTGTACCTTAACTGATTTTCCCTTTGCATATGACAAAGAGCAGAAACCACATTTGCAGGAGTAAAAACCTTTCCTGTAACCTTACGTATCTTTCTTATATACGTAGTGATACTGAAATGTTTCTTCCTATTGATAAGATTTCTTATTACTTGTCTGTGTGTTGTTACTTTCTTCATAATATTCTCCTTATAATAATTTATTTAAATGACGCTTTGCAGTTAAGATTTTAAACTTAACACTGTTTCAGGGTTTATTCCCGATAGCCCTGGGCTACTGCCCTCAGCCCTTCCGCAGCCGCTTTTCAAATACCGTAAGGTGTTTCTTTTATTCACCCTTTCTAATTATAATATAGCACAATAGAGAAAAGAATGCAAGAGTTTTTTCAAGAAAAATACACTTTTTAAAGAAAAATACACTTTTTTTCAATGAAACTACTTAACAAATGAGTATCGAAACTCTACATGATGTACCTACAACGGTTTGGCAAGTTTGACACTATTGGCACCCCGGCCGGCCGGGTGGCCATATACAAATAATTACTTATAGTATAAGTAATTAAACTATACATAAATAGTAACAGATAGCGTAATAGTGTCAGTAGTGTCAGTAGTGTCATTAGAAAAAA